>NZ_JBGCUR010000046.1:0-15216 GCF_041361455.1 Chryseobacterium gossypii
CATAGGAAGAATGCACCCGTGTAGAGTTTTTTCATATTTGTGTTTTAATTTAAGGTTGTAAAGTTAATGTTTCTCAGCGATTTACAAAAGTCACATTTTAATGATTTATTCTTTTTTTTATCTACCATAGAAATGTAAAGCTCTACAACAGATCATTCCTTAATTCATTGATTTCTATCTTTGAGTACCTCTTCTATATGCTCAAGAAGGATTCCTTTGGACTTTAGCAGGATCAGAAAATGATACAGCAGGTCTGCCGCTTCATTTTTAAACAGGCTTTTATTATCATCTTTTGCTTCAATGACCAGCTCTACTGCTTCCTCACCTACTTTTTGCGCTATTTTGTTGATTCCTTCCCGGAAAAGGGAGTAAGTATAAGATCCTTCTGTTTTATCATCTATTCTTTTTGAAATTTTTTCTTCCAGTTCATATAAAAAACCTTTGGTATCTTTCTTTCCGAAACAGCTGAAGCTTCCGGTATGGCAAACAATATTTTGTGGTGCGGCCTTTATTAGAATGGCATCCTGATCACAATCGGTACTGATAGCCTTTACAGTTAAAAAATTACCTGATTCCTCCCCTTTTGTCCATAACCTGTTTTTGGACCGGCTGAAAAATGTAACGATTCCTTCACTTTTTGTCTTTTTAAAAGCTTCTTCATTCATATAGCCCAGCATTAGGACCTGCAGGGTTATGTTATCCTGAATAATCACAGGAACAAGCCCGTTATTTTTATTGAAATTTATCTTCATCTTACTTCGATGTTTTTATATTTTAATGTTTTTTTCAGATCTGAAATGGTCAATTCTCCAAAATGAAATAGACTTGCTGCCAAGGCTCCGGTTACCTTAGTGTATTCAAATACCGACTCAAAGTCCCGGATACATCCTGCTCCGCCTGAAGCGATAACAGGAATATTGATGTTTTCGGAAACCAGTCCGGTAATCCGGAGGTCAAACCCTTTACGGGTGCCATCACTATTCATGGAGGTGAGGAGAATTTCACCTGCACCGAGTAATTCGGTCTGTTTTGCCCATTCAACGGTTTCCAGCATAGTGATCTCTTTTCCGCCTTTAACATGAACCCTGTCAGAACCATCTATCCGTTTTGTATCAATAGCTACCACTATACATTGGCTTCCGAATGTTTTCGCAAGATCTGAAATCAACCCGGGATCTTTTACCGCTGAAGAATTGATGCTGATCTTATCCGCACCTGCTTCCAGAAGCTTTCCCACATCTTCTACGGAAGAGATTCCGCCTCCTACGGTAAAAGGAATACTTAGTTCCTTAGCAATTCTTTTTACGAGCTCTGTAAAGGTTTTCCGGTTTTCAAGGGTAGCTGTAATATCCAGGAAAACCAGCTCGTCAGCACCTTCCTGCTCATATTTCTTTGCCAGCCTGACGGGGTCTCCGGCATTCCTGAGTCCTTCAAAGTTGATCCCTTTTACAGTAACTCCGTCTTTTATATCCAGGCACGGAATAATTCTTTTTTTAAGCATTTTCAATATAATTTTCAAGTTCTTTTAACCGGATCTTCCCTTCATAGATAGCCTTACCTATGATCGTACCGGCACAGCCTATTTCCTGCATCCGGTAAATATCTGCGATACAGGAAATGCCTCCGCTGGCAATAAGCCGCACAGCATTTTCATGCAATATTTTTCGGTACAATTCCACAGAAGGCCCTTCAAGCATCCCGTCTTTTGAAATATCTGTACAGATAACATCCTGAATACCTTTCTGCTGATATTGCCTGATGAAATCGAACACGTCCAGGTCACTTTCTCTCAGCCATCCTGACGTCCTGATTCTGCTGTTTTCACAGTCTGCTCCCAGGATAATCCTTTCCGGTCCGTATTTTTCAATCAGCGTATGACAAAATCCGGGATCCTGAACGGCAATGCTGCCTATGGTGATCTGCTTTGCACCTGCATTGAAGGCCGTTTCAATATCTTCAGCTGTCTTAAGACCTCCTCCGAAATCAATGTGCAAAGAGGTTTTTTCAGCGATAGCTTCCAGAACCCTGTAATTGACGATATGCTTAGACCGGGCTCCGTCAAGATCCACCAGATGGAGATAACTCAATCCATGATCTTCAAATTCTCTGGCCACTTCTACAGGGTTTTCATTATATATTTTCCTGGTATTGTAATCCCCTTTGGAAAGCCGTACACATTTACCGTCAATAATATCAATAGCCGGAATAATTTTCATCATTTAAATTTTTAAAAAATTGTTTAAGATTCTGCTGCCTGTCTTTCCGGACTTTTCAGGATGAAACTGAACGGCAAAGAAATTGTCCTTTTGCAGGGATGCACTGAAAGGAAGGATATAATCACAAACTGAAGTTGTATTCAGTGACAATTCACAATAATAGCTGTGAACGAAATACACGCCGCTTCCCTCTTCAATTCCTGAAAAGACAGAGGATTTCAGGTCTGCAACAGAGTTCCAGCCCATATGCGGAACCAGGTTTTCAGGTGGAAATCTTTTTACTCTGATATCAAAAATTCCCATTCCGTGAATATTCCCTTCTTCATTGTAGCCGCACATCAGCTGCATTCCCAGGCAGATGCCTAAAACCGGTTGTTTTAATGTTGGGATCAGCTGATCTAATCCTTTTTCTTTCAATGTACTCATTGTTGATGATGCCTCTCCTACCCCCGGGAAAATAACCTTATCAGCTTTCCGGATCAGTTCGAAATCGTCTGTTACTATGGATCGGAAGTTTAATCTGTCCAAAGCATTCTGTACGGATCTTACATTTCCTCCGTTATATTTTATAATGGCAATCATTTTACAGGCTTCCTTTAGTTGAAGGGATACTGAAGTTATCGCCGGCTTGTCTTGCCGCCATTTTTACGGCCTTTGCAAAAGCTTTGAAAACAGACTCTATTTTGTGATGCTCATTATCCCCTTCCGCTTTTATATTCAGATTACATCTTGCAGAATCTGTAAAGGATTTGAAAAAATGATACAACATCTCCGTAGGCACATCCCCGATCTTTTCTCTTTTAAAATCAGCCTTCCATACAATCCAGGGCCTTCCGCCGAAATCTATGGCCACCTGAGCCAGACAGTCATCCATAGGAAGCAGAAAGCCATACCTTTCGATGCCTTTTTTCTTTCCTAAGGCTTTGAGAAACGCTTCTCCCAAGACAATTCCTGTGTCTTCTATGGTATGATGCTCATCCACGTGCAGATCACCGTTTACTTTTATCTTCAGGTCCAGGTTACCATGCTTTGCAATCTGTTCCAGCATATGGTCAAAAAAATATAAGCCTGTGGATATTTCGTTGTTTCCTTTTCCATCAAGATTAAGCTCAACCGTAATATCGGTCTCTTTAGTTTTTCTCGATACACAAGATCTTCTTGGAGCCTGCCTGAGATAATGATAGATCTCTGCCCAGCTTTCAGTGGTTAAATCTGCACCGTCATGGTAGCTGCTGCCAATAAAAATGGCTTTCGATCCTAAATTATGGGCAAGGCGGATATCTGTAATACGGTCGCCGATGACATAAGAATTTTTGAGATCATAATCCCCGTACAGATATTTTCCCAGCAGGGCCGTTCCTGGTTTGCGCGTAGGAAGGTCTTCATGCTCAAAACTTTTATCAATCAAAACATCATCAAAAACAATCCCTTCATTTTTAAAAGCATTCAGCATTTTTTCATGGGGCTTGATAAAATTTTCAAAGGGAAAGCTTTCAGTACCCAGGCCATCCTGATTTGTGATCATTACCAGCTCATAATCCAGCTCCTCAGCTATTCTGGAAAGATTACGGAATACTCCGGGATAAAATTCAAGTTTTTCAAGGGAATCAACCTGAAAGTCGGAAGGCTCCATGATTAGTGTGCCATCCCGGTCTAAGAACAATACTTTTTTCATTATTTTATATTTTTTAAAATGCGGACCAGTTTATTATTGTCTTCTCTGTTTCCTATGCTGACCCTGATACAACCCGGAATCAGAGGCGCTCTTTTGCTTACAAGCACTTCTTCTTTCAGCAGCTCATGATACACTTTATCAACATCATCGAACTCAAGTAAGAAAAAATTTGCTTCCGTAGGATAAACCTTTGTAATACAGTCTATATCCTGAAATTCTTTTTCCAGCCAATTTTTCTGCATTGAAATTTCTTTTAAATGTTCTTCGATCTCTTCCCGGCGCTCAAGCTTTTCAAGGATCAGCGTCTGGCTTATAGAGTTGACATTATAAGGTGCTTTCACCGTATTGATCAAACGGATGATCTCCTCGGACGCATAGGCTGCTCCTACCCTTGTCCCGGCCATTCCCCAGGCTTTCGAGAATGTCTGGAGAACAATAAGATTCGGATATCCGGATAATAGTTCGAGGCATGATCTCCGACCTGAAAATTCGATATAAGCTTCATCTACCACTACAATTCCGTTGAAATTCCGGACATAAAATTCAATATCCTCAATACTGTTGCCTGTAGGATTATTGGGCGAACACAGGAAAAAAACCTTTAGCTGAACATCCTTTGTTATACGGATGAAATCATTTTTCACGATGTCAAAGTTTTTATCCAGATCTAGTTTTACAACCCTGTTTTCATTGATGGATGCATAAAATCCGTACATGGCGAATGAAGGATTCATAACCAGAACGGAATCTTTCTTAGGTTCGCAGAAAATTTTGATGATGAGATCAATCAGCTCATCACTTCCATTGCCAATAGCGACCTGCCCTGTTGAAATATTTTTTAATTCAGCCAGCTTTTCCTTAAGCAGCTTCTGGGTGGAATCCGGATAGCGGTTGAATCTGCCGGACGGGTTTTCATTAGCATCCATAAACACCGGCTGATTGAAGTCATTCAGATCCCTGAAACTGATATAAGGCTGAAGTTTCAGGATATTTTCCCGAACCCAATGGGTGATGTCAGGTGTTTTTTTCATTATTATTGAATTTTAATCGGATTGATACTGCATTTTTATGGGCTTCCAGGCCTTCCGCCTTTGCCATAACTTCTATGGTTTTTCCTAAATTCCGGATCCCTTCTTCTGATATATGCTGGAATGTGATCTTCTTCACAAAGCTATCCAGAGAAACACCGCTATAATTTCTTGCAAAGCCGTTGGTAGGCAAGGTATGATTGGTTCCGCTGGCATAATCCCCGGCGCTTTCACAGGAGTAATTCCCCAGGAAAACAGAGCCTGAATTATGAATCAGAGGAAGATATTTTTCAAAATCATTTACTGCCAGGATAAGGTGCTCGGGAGCATAGAGATTACTTAGTTCGATTGCTTTTTCGATGGTTTCCAGCAGGATAAAGCAACTGTTATCCAATGCCTCCTCTGCAATGGCGCTTCTCGGAAGTTTACCAATCTGTTTACCGATCTCTTCAATCGTTCTGTTGAAAATATGCTGATCATTGGAGATAAATATCACCTGGCTGTCACCTCCGTGCTCTGCCTGCGACAGCAGATCAGCTGCGCAAAATTCAGGGACAGCCTGTTCATCGGCAATTACCAGCACCTCACTTGGTCCTGCCGGCATATCGATGGCAATACCCAGGTTTTGGGCATATTCCTTTGCCGCTACTACGAACTGATTTCCAGGCCCGAAAATTTTGAAGACCCCGGGGATACTTTCCGTACCTATGGCCATGGCCGCAATTGCCTGGGCTCCTCCTGCCTTAAAAATCCGGGTTACTCCGCACAGCTTTGCCGTATAAAGTATTGCCGGGTTTATCTTCCCGTTCCTGTCGGGGGGCGTGCATAAGATGATTTCCTTACAACCGGCCAGCCGGGCAGGAACTGCCAGCATCAGAACTGTTGAAAATAGAGGAGCCGTTCCACCGGGAATATAAATCCCTACCTTTTCAATAGCACGGGGTTCTCTCCAGCAGATCACCCCTTTCGCCGTTTCTATCTTTTCGTTATTTATTCTCTGGGCTTTATGAAATCCGGTGATATTTTCCTTAGCCACCCGGATCGCCTTTTTCAATTCATTGCTCAAACCGGATTCTGCCTCGGTGATTTCCGTTTCTGTAACACAAACAGTATCGAGTTCAGCCGAATCAAATTTCTTTGCAAAGTTTAATAACGCCTTATCGCCTTGTTTTTTAACTTCAGTGAAAATGTCTGAAATGATTTTTGTAAGTTCTTCCCGTTCCAGAACAGGGCGCCTTGTGACCTCCTCCCACTGGTCTCTTTTGGGATATCTGTATATCTTCATATTAAATAACCATTTTATCAATTGGAACTATTAAAATATCCTGGGCACCGTTTTCCTTCAATACATCAATAACCTCCCAGAAACTGTCCTCATCAATCACGGAATGAATGCTGCTCCACCCTTTTTCTGCCAAAGGAATTACTGTAGGGCTCTTAAGTACAGGAAGCAGGCCGGATACTGCGGAAATTTTCTCATCCGGAACGTTCATCAGGATATATTTGGAGTTCTTGGCTTTTAATACAGCCCTGATACGGAATAGAAACTTTTCAAGGATCACTTCCTTATCCCATGGCAGTTGTAAAGCTCTTGCCAGGACAGCTTCAGATCTCAACAGCGTAACGGTTTCCCTTAACCCATTTTTAAAAAGAGTGCTGCCGGAACTTACAATATCACAGATCCCATCTGCAAGACCGATATTAGGGGCGATTTCGACCGAACCGGAAATGATATGGATATCTGCAGAAATATTATTTTTTTCCAGGAACTTTCTGAGGGTGTTCGGATAAGAGGTCGCTATTTTTTTTCCATGCAAATAAGCAAGGTCATCGGTATCCACTTCTTTTGGAACTGCCAGGGAAACCCTGCATTTTGAGAACCCGAGCTTTTGGATCACCGGAATGTTCTTCTGTTTTTCCACCAAAAGATTTTCACCTACAATAGCCGTATCCACTACTCCATCTTCCAGGTATTGTGGAATATCCGAATTACGCAGATACATGATTTCCATAGGAAAGTTATCCACCGAAACCTTCAGCTGATCCTTTCCGTTGTTAATGAAAATACCGCAATCTTTGAGAAGCTGTAAGGAGTCTTCATAAAGCCGGCCACTTTTCTGAATTGCAATTTTTAGTTTACTCATTTTTTTTCTGTTAGAGCCTGAGTAAATAAAAACTGGTTGTAAAGAAATTTCGGGGAAATATGCAGAAAAACAAAAACCGTCTATTTACTCAGACGGTTTTAATTATTTTGACTTTTAACACATTCATATCAATCAATTCCGTCTTAGCAGAGATGATGATAGTAATGATGTAGTGTTAAAAAGTTTTGTGTCATTGTTGAAAATTGTGGTACAAATTTAGGGTTTGTTTTTAAAAAAGCAAGATATTTCTAAAGAATTTTTTGATAAAAATTCATCAGTTTGCGGGCAATCGGCTCATCATTAAACTTCTGAACATATTCAAAACCCTTTTCAGCACGGCGTTTTCTCTCTGTCTCATTATCCCACAGAAACTTTATTTTGGCCCGGATATCCAGGTAATTATGCGGATCGATATATACGGATTCTTTTCCTCCTGCTTCGGGAAGACTGCTGGTATTGCTTGTAATGACAACGGTCTGTGAGAAAAGTGCCTCGATCACCGGGATCCCGAATCCCTCAAAGAAACTCGGATAGACGAAAATATCGGCTAACCTATATAGTATTGCGAGCTCCTCCATGGTAACTCCTTCCAGAAAATAAACCTGATCCGCCATTTTGTTTTTTTTAATAAACGCCTCTACCTTTTTATAGTAACCGGCTTTTTTTCCTACTACTACAAGCGGTATCTCCGTACCATGAATCGCCTTTACCACGTTCAGAATATTTTTACGGTCCTCTATGGTTCCCACACTCAAAATATATCTTTCAGGCAGGCTGAACCTCTGCTTGGTATCCCGGACCCGTTCTTCGGGCTGCTGTTCTTTAAATGCCTGATGACAACCCTGATATATTACCTCAATCTTGTTTTCCGGAACTTTCAAATAGGTGATAATATCTCTTTTGGTCTGCTCAGAAATAGCGATGATTCCGTCTGCAGCTTTAGCAGCCTTTTTAAACTTCCAGAGGTGCATTTTGCGGTCAAAAAAAGAATAATACTGCGGATATCTCATGAAAATAAGATCATGGATGGTCACTATTTTTTTGATAGGCTTTTTATTCCATCGTAAAGGCAGTTCACCGGAAAGACCATGGAAAATATCTGCGCTATGCTGTTGGGCATCTTTTCCCATCTTCAGCTGACGGGACATATATCCTTTAGAGATTTCAATAAAACGAACACCAGGCTTTTCCAATATTTCCTTTCCCCTATCTGACTTTTTACCGGCAAACAGAAGATATTCGTTTTCGGGATAATACCGTGCGAGGATCCTTACAAGGTCCCGCGAATAATTCCCCAGTCCTGATGCGTTATGAAAAAAACGCTTGGCATCAAAGGCTATTTTCATGGCTTTATTCTTTGTTGAAATTCCTGGAACGTTCCGAAAGTATGATTCTTACTTTTCAGCCAGCGGATCAATTCATCAAATCTTTCCACCATATCTTTACCTGTATTTTTTGTCGTAAACCCCGGCAGGTTGAAAGCTTCATCCTTAATATCCGAAAACTCCCAGGGATGAAAATAAATATTCAGATATTTGTCTTTTCTCAGCACATCGGAAGCCAGTTTTTTATAAACTCCCAACGGGAAGTTATGAAAGCTCAGCCAGAACAAAGGAATCCTGAAATTGGGAGAAACTGAAGCGGGGATCTGCATCACATTACCTTCCGGGAAATATGTTCTTGACACCTTCAGGTTATTGTACCTTCCGGGTAATAAGGTAGGATTAACGGATGAATTATAAGCATATCCCGCATTTTCAACGGCTTTATTATCCACCGGCATCATTCTCGGCATTCTCAGACCGGTTACTTTTGTTGAAAATAATTCTTCAAGCTTTTCTCTGGATTCTTTGAGGTGTTTTTCTTCAAATTCAGAGTGAAACCAGGTATGAGATGCCAGTTCATGTCCTTCCTCCAGCAATCTTTCAATTAAATGTCTGCTGTTTTCCGCAAAAACAACGGTTGAAAAGAAAGTAGCTTTAGCCTGATGCTTTTTAAGGATATCCAGAACATTTCCAAGTCCGTGCTGGGAGATTGAAATCTGCCTGTCAAAAGAGATCTTACCTTTGTATTCCAACGGCATGTCAAACTCCTCTATATCAAAACTTAATAATACCATCTTTTAAAAATTTTTATTCCTGATAATATAATTCGGCCTCTCTTTCACCTGTTTGAATATCTTGCCCAGATAAATACCTATAATCCCCAGGATTATTAATTGCAGGCCACCAAAGAATACAATGGTCATAATCAGGGAGGCCCATCCTGATATTTCTGTTTTGGCAACAAAGGAATGAATGACATAGAAAATATAGCCTACCACAGAAATGCCGGAGAACAGAAAGCCCAGATATGCGGCAATATAAAGTGGCTTTACACTGAAGGCGGTAATACCCGTGAAGGCAAAAGTGAGCATCTTTTTCAGATTATAACTGCTTTCACCGGATAGTCTTTCTTCGGCTGTAAACTCTATACCGGCCTGTTTAAACCCCATCCAGCTGGTGAGTCCCCTCAGGAACAGGTCGTCTTCGGTAAAATTTCGCATGACCTCTACCGCATTGGCATCCAGCAGCCTGAAATCTGAGCCACCACCCTTGGTAAGATTTACATCGGAAAGGCTTGATAATATCCTGTAGAAAAAGTCCGACGTCTTTCTTTTAAAAAAAGAGATCTGCCTGGGATACGTCCTTATCGTATAGACCACATCATAGCCTTCTTCCCATTTCCTGATCATTTCCGGGATCAGCTCCGGTGGGTGCTGAAGGTCGCCATCCATTGAAATCACGGCATTACCACGGGCATTATCCATACCTGCCTTTACTGCGGGCTGATGCCCGAAGTTTCTTGAAAATTCAATGTATTTTACTTCTTCATATTGCCTGGAAAGCTCTTCCAGTTTTTGCTGGGTATTGTCCCTGCTTCCGTCATTTACAAAGATAATTTCGTAATCATAGCCGGATAATCCGTAAAACACCTCTCTGATCCTCTGATGGATCATGGCAACGTTTCCTTCTTCGTTGTACGCGGGAATTACTATGGAAATTTTCTTCATATTATGCTTTCAAACTGTAATTTTTTTCAAAATCCTTGGTCAACAGCTCATAGATTACTCTCAGCCAAACAATAATGCAAGGTACAGCTTTTAATGAATACTTTTTGATATAGTTGAGCCTGATGTTCTTGGGGAATAAATCCGATGTTGAAAAGCAGGTAAAAATAATTACAAAAATCAGCAGGCCTATAAGCCACGGAGATCTTTCTTTCTGCAAGAAAAACCATATCATCACACCGGCTATGGCAATAATATAGGTAGGTGATTCTGAGCTGGAGCTGAACAGCACCAGAAAAAGCAAGGTAGAAGCCAGGATCATCAGCTGAAAGGCGTAATTTTTATACTGCCTGATCCTGATGTAAGGTGCAGCAAATAAAGGAAGCCCGAAAGCTAAAAATACAAGGTTTGAAATGGATGCATCGCCAAGAATCCTTCTGAAAAAACCCATAAGAGAAATATCCTGCATATTCCCCAGTACCTGGTTCTCGTTATTTTTTTCAATAATGGAATGAAACCAGTCTGTATAGCTACGGATCACAAACTCCGGGCTGGAGTAAGCCATCGGAATGACAAAGAATAGAGCTCCGATAACCAACCCTGAAAGGATAAATTTAGTTTTATTCCTGATAAAGAAAAACTGGGAGAGCCCCACAACACCATAGATCTTTACAAAAATTCCGGTCAAAATAGCTGTCACGGATTTCACCTCTTTTCTTTCATAAACGTAAATGGCAGACAACATCAAAAGCCCTGTTAAGGCTACATTGAACTGTAGGCTCAGTGCCGCGGTAATATATTCCTGCAGGCAAAGAAGCCCGAAAAGCGCCTTTTTAGAATCTGAAAAAGGGAGCTTGTGGATAGCATATACGAAAAGAAAAGTATTGGCTAGATTCCACAGAGAAATACCCAACCAGTCAGGCATTACGGCAAACGGAGCAATCAGCAGGCTGAAAAAAACACCGTAGTGATTCAGATCAAAATAAAGATCAGGATAATGGATGAACAGGTTTTTCTGATGAATGGTGTTAAAAAAAACATTCTTAAATATCAGGTAATTATTGATGGCATAGTCTCCTCTTACATATTTGGAAATGGCAGTAATCACCGATATAATAAGATAAACCCCAAATATATATTTAGGGTTTAATATGATTTTTAAAAGTTTCTCTTTCAAGCTGACGGATATTAGTTTATACTGGTTAAACCGCTACATTATTTTCTCTTAAAGCATCATTAAGAGACGTTTTTTTATCTGTAGACTCTTTTCTTTTTCCGATGATCAGTGCACAAGGAACCTGATATTCTCCGGCAGGATATTTTTTGGTATAACTTCCCGGGATTACTACGGAACGGGCTGGCACCCTTCCCTTGATCTCTACAGGCTCATTCCCTGTCACATCAATAATCTTGGTAGATGCTGTCAACACAACATTAGCTCCCAATACGGCTTCTTTCTCCACATGAACTCCTTCTACCACGATACATCTCGATCCGATGAAGCAATCATCTTCAATGATTACCGGTGCTGCCTGTAACGGTTCCAAAACACCTCCGATACCTACACCACCACTTAAGTGAACGTTTTTACCGATCTGTGCACAGCTCCCTACTGTAGCCCAGGTATCCACCATTGTTCCGGAATCCACATAAGCACCAATGTTCACATAGGAAGGCATCATAATAACACCGGAAGCTACAAATGAACCTTCTCTGGCAATAGCATGAGGTACAACTCTTACTCCTTTTTCTGCATAATTTTTCTTCAAAGGAATTTTATCATGAAATTCAAACGGTCCTACTTCAATGGTTTCCATTTTCTGGATCGGGAAATATATTACCACAGCCTTTTTCACCCATTCATTTACCTGCCATCCGCTTTCTGTAGGCTCAGCAACACGAAGCTCTCCTGAGTCCAGTAAAGAAATAACTTCTCTTATCGCCTTCTGGCTGTTTTCATCCTGTAATAAATCTCTATTATCCCAAATGTTTTCAATAGTTTGTTGTAACGACATGTTTCTTGTTTAAATAAGTTTGAAATTTTACGCGAAGATACAAAAAAGTTCAGCAAAACTTTTTAAACATGTCTGGCTGGTATTAAAATCTGAATTACTATCTATCCCTGTAAAAAGCGGTAAAATCGAAGTACCTGAATGTTTTAACAATATCTTTATAATACCCTTTGGGCATGAAGATAGGCTTTGTTCCAATATTTCTCGTTAAGCGAAGAAATGATTACTCCTTTGGTTGTCGAGGCGTGGATAAATCTCACTTCCCCATCGGTCCCTATATCATGAACTATACCTACATGGGATACCCTCGTTCCGCCTGCTGTTGCAAAAAACAATAAATCTCCCGGCTTCACTTCCTTTATATCTATTTTTTTTCCTGTTGCAGCCTGGTCAGAAGATCTTCTGGGCAGCTTAAGGTCATTTTCCTCAAAAACTTTTACCGTAAATCCGGAACAGTCGAAACCGGAAGAAGTGTTTCCGCCAAACTTATACGGTGTACCGATGTATTTCTCCGCATCTTTGAGAATCGCATTGACTGATCTGGGGATGCTTCCGTTAAAATTGGAATCCAGCTTTCTCAGGCTCTCGGATTTTACAACAGCTTTATTGCCTGTGTTCTTTTTAACGGTGACATTCCTGGAACTGCCACAGGAAATGATAAGTGATGAAGCGATGAATAAAACGGATAATGGTTTTATTCGCAGGTTTCTATGTGATAACAAGGCTCCCATATTGATTCTTATTTACAAACATAACAAAATATTTACAAATATATACTTTATATTTTAAATATGTTTCAACTATACTACAACTATATGATAAATATATGTTAAAATTTTTTATTTACCGGATTATCACTATATTTGATTCCTAATTCAGTGTATGGCTACTTATGAAAGTTTAATTAAGATCAAAGGAGCAGTGGGCGACCTTGTTTTCTATAATCTGAACGGAAAAAATATTGTCCGGAAGAAAAGCGGGTTTAATAAAACAGCTTTCAAAAAAAGCCCTACTTATGAAAAGGTAAGGCAGAACAGTTCGGAATTTGGGCACTGCTCTAAAATCGGAAAGGTAATAAGACAGGCTCTTGAAAAATATATCAGATCGGCGGATGATCCCCTGCTCTATCAGAAGTTTGCCAGGCTGATGACTGCCATTAAGGATCTGGACTCCGTTTCTGAAAGGGGAAAAAGGACCATCAGTAAAGGAATTTCAACAGAAGAAGGTAAATTGTTGTTAAAAGGATTCCGGTTCGGGAATAGACCCAACTTTGATGATAAAACTGCCGTTTCCTTAAATTTATGGGATAAAACCCTTCATCTGGGAGAGCAATATTCTGGTGCGGATGAAGTGACTATTGTGTCATTAAAAGTAGATCCGGAAAAATATACTGCAGAAACTTTTGAAGATCAGATACCTTTGAATGGACAGGAAAAGGTGGTGTTTAGGAAGCATTTTCCGGATGATGAGACCGTACTTCATTTTGTCGTTCTGAAAAAAGACGGGCAGATAACAAATATGGGGTTCGTTTAATAAAAAAACCTGTACTTGTTGTACAGGTTTTTTCTTTATTGTTGAGATATTATTTATTTTTTTCGCCGCTCCAGGTACCAGTCCTTTCAGGGGTAGGAACCGAGTTTCTCCAGCTGCCGCTTCCTGTTTTTTCTCTGGTAAGATTTCCTCTGAATTCTCCATCGGTAGGCAGTCCTATTGAAGCATTTAATTCTCCTGTATCGCTCACATGTCCGGAAATATTGTAGTTTTCATTATTCTGGTCAGAGTGCATTGTTCCCGTTACTTTTCCGTCGCTGGCTACCACCATGTTCCAGACCCCTTTATCACTACCCTCATAAGTTCCGGACCATGTTCCGATAAAGTCATAAATGGTATCTTCGTCTGAATTGCAACCGATCAGTAAAAAAGTTGTTAATAAAAGTAAAAAAAATTTCTTCATAGTTTTAAATTCTAATGTTCAGTTCTACGGTTATTGATTCATTTGAAACCAGCCTGTCCGATTTATAACTGTTCCAAAGAACCAGTAATTTCCTTA
The DNA here is from genome assembly GCF_041361455.1 of Chryseobacterium gossypii. Classification (NCBI taxonomy): domain Bacteria; kingdom Pseudomonadati; phylum Bacteroidota; class Flavobacteriia; order Flavobacteriales; family Weeksellaceae; genus Chryseobacterium; species Chryseobacterium gossypii. The sequence continues at coordinate 14,175 of NZ_JBGCUR010000046.1, forward strand.
AAAGCTCCTTTAATAGAGAATTTGGCAAATGAACAAAATAATGTTTGATATACAAAATTTTAAATGTTAATATATGTTAAAATTAATAAATTTATCAATGATAGCCAACAGATCAGGTATAATCTTATAAAAAAATAAAAGAACAGGCATTTTTTGAAATAATATTATATTCCTGAGCAAACAGATTACTGAAGCTGACATCGGCTAAATTAATCCGGATTTATTAATTTTGAACAGTTATAATACCCGCCTAAATTTATTATTATGAAAAACACAGATGTCAATAAGAGAAGCTTAGAAATTACCAGGCAGTATTTTGATTTTTTAGAAAAGCATATTCAGGCCGTTCTTAATGATGAAGTTCAGGAATTTATGGAACTTAATCAGATCGCCAGTGAGCTTGCTGTATCCCATAAGCATCTCACCGATACTATTCAAAAGGTGAAAGGTAATCATCCCTGTCATTTTTATGATGAGAAAATAATCAATAAAGCCAAGGAATGGCTGACCCAAACCGAGCTGTCTATCGCACAGATAGCCCGCAGATTTACCTATGATCCTTCAAACTTTTCTAAATTCTTTAAAAAATGGACAGGACAAACACCAGGACAATTCAGAAAGGCAGAAGAACGCAGATCAGCCGAGCAGCCTGAATAGATCTTATTCAACCATGAAAATCATGCGAAATTCCTGTTAAATCAACGGTCTTACGTAACTCCTGAATCAGTATTTATCCGGCATATTATTCAAAAGCATTTCCCGATGGTTGAAATATGAGTTTATGAAATAAGAAAATTAATATAAAATTCACTTATATGTGAAATATTTGTTTTATATTTGAAAAATTTTATTTTTTTTCATAAACATTTTTTAAGCCTTCCAAATCATGGAAGGTTTTTATGTTCCTTCTCTCAACAGTTATCTAATAAGCCAATGCCGGATGACAAATATCATCCGGCATTGTAATGCTGAAATCTGAAAATAGAACTTATCTGGTAGTATATCCTCCGTTGGCAAAAATGGTCTGCCCTGTGATCCACCA
>NZ_JBGCUR010000047.1:0-13751 GCF_041361455.1 Chryseobacterium gossypii
TTCTTTTCGTTGTGACTGGTCACTAAGATAGTAAATTTTGAAAGCAATTCACAACATCCAAAAGGATCAATGTTCAAAGATGAAGGTTGTGACTGGTCACTAAGATAGTAAATTTTGAAAGCAATTCACAACGACTTCTAAATAATAATTGGGGATTTCATCGTTGTGACTGGTCACTAAGATAGTAAATTTTGAAAGCAATTCACAACACCTGGTAATATTTTACAAAATGTATGAAAGTTGTGACTGGTCACTAAGATAGTAAATTTTGAAAGCAATTCACAACTACAACAATTTTTCTTGCAATTACTGTCTGGTTGTGACTGGTCACTAAGATAGTAAATTTTGAAAGCAATTCACAACGCAATTTTCCGTATTTTACAATGCCTATCAGTTGTGACTGGTCACTAAGATAGTAAATTTTGAAAGCAATTCACAACTATTGGTATCCATAGATACACTGAAATATAGTTGTGACTGGTCACTAAGATAGTAAATTTTGAAAGCAATTCACAACATATTTTACTGAAGTATTAGACGTTACAGGGTTGTGACTGGTCACTAAGATAGTAAATTTTGAAAGCAATTCACAACGGAGAGGAAGAGGATATAATAGAGACCTTGGTTGTGACTGGTCACTAAGATAGTAAATTTTGAAAGCAATTCACAACCACTTAATACAGCTTTAGAATTACTCTTGAGTTGTGACTGGTCACTAAGATAGTAAATTTTGAAAGCAATTCACAACGCCAAAGGTGGGGGGGGAGATTCCCGGGACGTTGTGACTGGTCACTAAGATAGTAAATTTTGAAAGCAATTCACAACACAGATGGTTTTCGGCATATAGGAATAACGGTTGTGACTGGTCACTAAGATAGTAAATTTTGAAATAAATCAAGCCGGATAATTTATCCGGTTTGATTAAAAGGAAATCGGACTAAGATGATGAACTACATTTTAAATCCGCCCGATACTTCAATATCCTGCCCCGTAACCCAGGCCCATTGGTCGGATAGAAGCGATGCGATCGCTTTTCCGATATCGTCTGGCTCACCTACACGTCCTAACGCCGTTTGTGCGGCAAGTGGCGCAATTACCTCAGGAAATCTTTTGAAAGCGTCATCAGCAAAACGGGTTTGTGTAGGTCCTGGAGCAATGGAGTTGACCCGGATGCCACGACCACTGAACTCCTTGGCCATATAACGGGTAAGAACGGTAAGACCTCCCTTGGCGGTAGCGTAAGCCGAATACCCTTCTGCAACAACGGTTGGTAACGTAGAATTGCTGGTTACATTAACGATTGCGCCATCGTTTTCTAATAAGGGCAACAGCTGCTGGGTAATAAAATAAGTTCCTTTCAGAATAACCCGTACAAACTGGTCGAACAGCTCCTCCGTAGTATCCTCGAACAATGCCATCTGTCCAAAGCCGGCGTTATTCACCAGATAGGTAAAAGTATCCCGGCCCCATTTGTTTTTTAATTCCTGTATAATGGCTTCTTTAAATGACGGAAAGGTTTCACTTCGCTCCATATCAAGGGGTAGCGCAACCGCCTTACCTCCTAAATCCTCAATAGCGGCTACAGTTTCTTCCGCTCCGTCCTTATGCTTATTATAAGTGAGAATAACCCCAACTCCGTGTCTGGCAAGTTCAATTGCGGTACTCTGGCCGATTCCCGCGCTTCCTCCGGTAATCACCGCTACTTTCACGGTGTTTTGTTCATGTTTACTCTTGTTATGTTCCATTTTTAATTATTTTTTCCGGAGTAAAAGTAAACAGGAAATAAATGGCCGGCTTTGTTCAAACGTCCGAATATGCTTTGTTTAAACGTCCGGTTTCTGCCGGGAACATGGAAACATGGTTCGGTAGATGAACCATACCTGTACATAATAGTGACCGGAAGAAACGGAATCATCAGGATATCCGGAAAATAAAACAGCCGGAAATCTCCGGCTGCTTTATGCTGGCTGCTGTGTATTACTTAAAAATACCATTATAATACAATGGTTCATCATTGTTTTTATCAAACCCTACGATGATTACCCTGTATTTTTTTGCCGTGTCGTTATTATAGAATTTAACGGTAGCCGGCTGGTTGGCTTGCGATTCAAGGTTAGGATTCCAGTAAAGTACGCTGCGGGTATCCTGGGATGAAATATCTTTGGGATTTATTCCCTCATAGAGGTCGTTATTAAAAGGAACAGATTTATCATAACCGCTCAGGGCTATTTTCTTTAATCTCGTAAACTGCTGGGAGCTGGCATTAGAACTGCTTCCCCGCCGTGTATAAATGATGATGGCACCGCCATCGCCGCCTCTAAGGCCTCCGGCAAAAAATCCCTTTATGATCTTGATCATCGCAATGTCGGATACAGGAACGGTAGAGATCTGGTTGGCATCAGACATCATTTCATCAAGATAAATGCTTACCCTGCTTCCTCTTATATAAGGAATATAATTGCCCTGCTGCAATTGTATCTGCAGTCCTGCCACCCTTCCCTGAAGCCATTGCAATATATTGGATGATCCCTGTGGCGTATAATTTCCGTTCACAAAGTCAAATATCTCTTCAGATGAGGTCCTGAAGAGCGGGCTGCTCAACTGCTCGTTAAGCTTTCTCGTATTGTCCTTTTTCTGCCCTTTAAGCTTTATTTCCTCAATCGTGGTGATCTTTTCATGGAAGTCCTTCTGGAAGCCTTGATTGGATACGGCCTGAACTACGTCCGCAGGTAACTTCTCATCGCCGGTTCGGCCTGTCAGTTTATATCTGCTCACAGGCAGGTTGCCCCTGTAAGGGACGAAAGAAAAATTAGGCTGGAAAAATACCCTGGAATCATCATTCTTTTCCTTTTGATCGCTATTCAGCTGATAAGAAAAATTTAAGGAATCTTCAAAAAGCATTCCGCTCAATACAAAGCTTCCTTTGCTGTCAGTTTTCAGCTGATTCAGCTTCATTCCTGAATCAGGCATGTCAAAGATCAGATTCAGGTCTGTATTCGGAGCGGGCTTGCCTTTTATGTTGAGTGCCCCCGTATAGGAGAGGTAGGGCTCGGGTTTATATCTGATGGCTGGATAATTTCCTGAAATAATAGACTTCCAGTCAAAACGTTTCCATTTTTCCGAGATCAGCAATGCATCCAGGGCTTCGATATTATGGTTTTTTGTAAAATACTGCGCAGGAGAGATGATGGGAGAGGTAATGTCACCGGTGAGCCATAAAGTGCTCAGTATGCTCTGTTCTTCTTCCGGGTCGGGGGTATCCGCATCCAGAACCGCGACCGTATAATTGGACAGGTTTAAGTTTCTGGCAATATCAAATGAGCTTGCCTGCCGCGGAGCGGTGCCGGGAAAAAAAGCTTGCAGGGAAGGCTGTTTTACCTTCAGCAGATCCGGCTGTACAAAACAGAGCCTCTGGGCAACAATGTTTTCCTGATCATCAAAAACTGTAAGCTGTAAAATACCGTTGACAAGCTGATTGGTAGGAATGGAATAAGACGTTTCATTGGCTATCTTATTGACCCGTGCCTTATAAACCAGTTGATTGTTAATGGTCCCTAAAACCTTATAATATTGCGACGGCTGCAATGAACCGCCGGCCTTTAAAGAATATTTCACGGCATCTACCTGGCTCGTAACCTGTAAACTGATGCCGGTAGCGCTGACCTCTGGAAGATCAATGCTCTGCTTTCGCCCCTTCCGGTCTTCAATAATTACCTGATACCTTTTACCCGTTTGAGGAGTAATACTGAATATCCCTACGTTTTGATCGAGACCCTTAAAGCTGGTAAGGCTTACGCTGGGATTTTCTTTATCCACTACGGTACCTTTCCAGTCCGATGGGGGTATTCCCTGAGACTGCATCCTTACGGCAAATTTAGTATTGATGCCGTTTATAAAACTTCCGCTTTCAGGATAGGCAGATGCCGTCCAGGAAGCAGAAGAATCGATTTCCAGCTTTTCACCGGAAGACGGATTATAAACGGCTATGGGACGTACCAGCTGGAATTCTTCGCTGAAGTTGGCCATCCATGCCGTATAAGCACGTATATAATAGATGTCTTCCTTTAGGGTTTCAGGAAGCGCTATGCTGCCGCTGCCTTCACCATTGAAAAGAGGAACCAGTTTCTTGCTGATTTGTTTCCTGTTACGATCATACAGCTCAACAAATAACGTGGTTGAAATACCCGATGGTGCGTATCCGTCGAATACAAAAGATTTAAACCAAAGATTCTCTCCGGCCACATGATTTTTTTTATCAAAAAGTAAGTGGATTTTTTCCTGTGGATATTTTTCCTCAAATGTTTCAAGGGCCTGCTCGGCCTTTTCCTGGCCACTAAAATAGCCGGCCGTACCTAAGATGATCAGAAGTATTAGTTTTTTTGACATAAAATGATTTGTGTTAATCCGGCCTCTAAAATACATTTTTTATAAACCAATATCAATGGTTGAATTAAATTTAAAGTATGCTGTAGAGATGATATTTTAACGAATTTTATTATTTAAAATAACGCTGCGGCATTATTTTTTCTGCTTTAAACCTACCAACACTTAAACCATAATATTATGTCGAAAAAAATTGCAATCCTTGCCACCAACGGCTTTGAAGAGAGTGAACTGAAATCACCGAAAGAACACCTGGAACAACAGGGATGGACGGCACACATTGTCAGCCCCGAATCAGGAACCATTAAGGCATGGGCAGAAAAAGACTGGGGCAGCGAATACAATGTGGATAAAACCTTAGATGAAGTTACCGCTTCCGACTACGATGCATTGGTGTTACCCGGAGGTGTGATCAATCCGGACAAATTAAGGACCAATGAATCGGCATTGTCATTTGTAAAGGATTTTTTCAGGCAGCATAAGCCGGTTGCAGCAATATGCCACGGACCACAGATCCTGATCAATGCGGAAGTGGTGGAAGGCCGGAATATGACCTCCGTTAATTCCATCAGCAAAGACCTGAAAAATGCCGGTGCCAATTGGGAGGACCGTGAAGTGGTTGTAGACAGCGGATTGGTTACCAGCCGGACTCCGGAAGACCTGCCCGCCTTCAATGCCAAAATGGTTGAAGAGATTAAAGAAGGAAAGCATGAAGAGCAAACTTCATGATTGGCAAAAGATTAACGTATAAGGCTCAGATCAGAAATCCGGGCCTTTTTTATTGAGAGGCTTTTAAGATAATCCTTAGCTTACAATTGATGATGGATGAGATGTTTTGGTAACTTTCTCATTATGAATTTGTTAATTAATTCATAATCATGGCAGATTATTCGCCGGAAATCACTACTTTTGCAGCCGTAAAAATCTTATATGCAAAACATTAGAAATATTGCGATTATCGCACACGTTGACCACGGGAAGACCACCCTGGTTGATAAAATCATTCACGCTACCAATATTTTCAGAGAAAATCAGGAAAGTGGAGAATTAATTATGGATAACAACGATCTCGAAAGAGAAAGAGGGATCACCATTCTGTCCAAAAATATTTCTGTTACTTATAAAGACACTAAAATTAATGTAATTGATACACCCGGGCACGCGGATTTCGGAGGAGAAGTAGAAAGAGTGCTCAAGATGGCAGACGGGGTTTTGCTGTTGGTGGACGCTTTTGAAGGCCCTATGCCGCAAACCCGTTTTGTTTTACACAAAGCCCTTCAGCTGGGCTTAAAACCTATTGTTGTCATCAACAAAGTAGATAAGGAAAACTGCCGTCCCGAAGAAGTACATGACAAAGTTTTTGATCTGTTCTTCGCATTGGATGCCACGGAAGAGCAGCTGGATTTTCCTACATACTACGGTTCCTCCAAGCAGGGATGGTTTAATACCTCTTTAGAGCCTACGGATAATATCCTTCCGATCCTGGACGGGGTTCTGGAGCATGTCCCGGCTCCGAAAGTAGAAGAAGGAACCCTTCAGATGCAGGTGACTTCTTTAGACTACTCTTCATTCCTGGGGAGAATTGCTATCGGAAAAGTAGCCAGAGGATCTTTGAAAGAAGGCCAGTGGATAGGCCTTGCTCAGGAAGGAGATAAAATAGTAAAAGGAAAAGTAAAAGAATTATACACTTTTGAAGGATTAGGAAAAAAGAAAGTGACGGAAGTTCAGGCCGGAGATATCTGCGCGGTAGTGGGATTTGATGCCTTCCAGATCGGGGATACCTTTGTTGACCTTGAAAATCCTGAGCCAATGGAAAGACTGGCCATTGATGAGCCTACCCTTAATATGACTTTCTCAATCAACAACTCTCCGTTCTTCGGAAAAGACGGGAAATATGTGACTTCCAATCACCTGAAGGAAAGGCTGGAAAAGGAGCTGGAAAAAAACCTGGCATTAAGGGTTCAGCAGACCGATGATGCCAATACCTTCTTGGTATTCGGTAGAGGGATTCTTCACTTGTCGGTTTTAATTGAAACCATGAGAAGGGAAGGATACGAAATGACCATCGGACAGCCTCAGGTAATCCTGAAGGAGATCAACGGGGAGAAATGTGAGCCGTATGAGACCATGGTGGTGGATGTTCCTGAAGAATATTCATCCAGAGTGATCGATCTTGCTACCCAGAGAAAAGGAGATCTGCTGATCATGGAGACCAAAGGAGAGATGCAGCATATGGAATTTGATATTCCTTCAAGAGGCTTGATCGGATTACGTTCCCAGATGCTGACCGCTACGGCAGGTGAAGCGATTATGGCACACAGATTTTCTGAATACAAGCCTTTCAAGGGCCAGATCGCAGGAAGAACGCAGGGGGTATTGGTATCCAAGAATCAGGGCCAGGCTACTGCCTATTCTATCGAGAAATTACAGGACAGAGGACGTTTCTTTGTGGATCCGGGAGAAGAAGTGTATATGGGGATGATCGTGGGTGAGCAAAACAAGCCGGGAGACCTGGTGGTAAACATCGTTGAAGGAAAACAGCTTAACAACATGAGGGCCGCCGGAAAAGATAAGGACGGAAATATCGCCCCTAAAGTTCTGTTCTCACTGGAAGAATGCATGGAATATATTCAGCATGACGAATGCATTGAAGTAACTCCGAATTTCATCAGAATGCGTAAAAAGCTTCTTTCCGAAGAAGACAGAAAACGAGCGGAGAGAATGGCAAAGGCAGAATAATATTCTGAATAATAAAAAAACAAAAGCCTCGATTTTTCGGGGCTTTTTTCTAGTAAGTAAAATGCTTATTTTGCTGCATCAATTTCAAATTCATTATTTAATGTAGTTGACAAAACTATGAACGTGAAAAAATTAAAGCTGATCATTTTATCAGGTATTCTGGCATCGTACAGCAGCTCCTGTTCGGTCCGGAATCATACGGTAAAGCCGACTCCGGTAAAAACGGCAACAAAGCCGGTTGTAAAAACTTCAAAACTAGCAGATTCCGTTATGGTAGCGGTACCACCGGCGGAAGAAATCGTTAAGGTAGACCTTCCGCCTGTGAAAAGAGAATTCCGGGGAGCATGGGTGGCAAGCGTGGCCAATATCAACTGGCCTTCAAAAAACAACCTTTCCGTAGAACAGCAAAAAGCAGAAGCCATCAGCATGCTGGATATGCTCAAAAATAATAATTTCAATGCGGTAATCTTCCAGGCCAGGCCCTCAGCTGATGCTTTATATACAAGCAATATGGAACCATGGTCTTATTTCCTTACAGGTGAAACCGGAAGGCCTCCTTATCCCAATTACGACCCTTTACAATTTTGGATTGAGGAAGCCCATAAAAGAGGCCTGGAGCTCCATGTATGGTTAAACCCTTATCGGGCTCATCATACCAATGGAGGCCCGGTGAACAGCCTGTCGATGGTCAATAAGCTTCCCGATATCACGGTCCGGCTGAAAAACGGCATGTACTGGTTCGATCCTGCGGACCCGGTAACCCAGGGGCACGTTTCCAATGTGGTAAAGGATATCGTGAAACGATATGATATAGACGCGGTGCATTTTGATGATTATTTCTATCCTTACGCCACTTACAACCGGGGAGCGGATTTTCCGGATCAGGCTACCTGGAATGCTTATGTAAAGAGCGGTGGAACATTATCCAGGGCAGACTGGAGAAGAGATAACGTTAATAAATTCGTGGAACGAATCTATAAGGAAATTCATGCGGAAAAAGAATATGTAAAATTCGGGATCAGCCCTTTTGGGATCTGGAAACCGGGATATCCGGAAGGGGTAGTGGGATCTTCTCAATATGACGAGCTGTATGCAGATGCCAAACTGTGGCTGAATAAAGGCTGGATCGATTATTTTGCGCCTCAGCTGTACTGGCCTATTGATTCAAAAGGACAGGGGTTTGAAGCCTTGCTGGGCTGGTGGAAATCGGAAAATATTCAGAACCGCCACCTATGGCCGGGCCTGAATACCGTCGAGGTGAAGGCTCCGGACCGCCCGGAAGAAATTAAGAACCAGATTGAAATTTCTAGGCGGATATTGAAGAACGACGCAGGGGAAATTCATTGGAGCATTGCGGGACTTACCAAAGACCCGGCAATGTTGAATACCTTAAAGAACGGTCCGTACAAAGAAAAAGCCCTGATTCCGAAAACCCCGTGGATCAAAGCCAAGCCTCTTCAGACGCCCACGTTGTTTGTTACAGATAACGGAAGCTTTTCACAGACAAGCTGGAGCATTAAAAATATAGGCGAGGTCTTCCAATGGGTGCTTTTTACGCAGTACAACGGGGTCTGGGAAACAGAAATCCTGACGCAGGATACCCTTTCAAAGGACATTCCTAAATACAAGGACGGGAAAACGCTGAATGCCGTTGCCATCAGGGCTGTAGACAGACTGGGAAATGAAAGCGACTATACAGCGAAAAAAATAAAATAATTTCTTAATAAAGAACTCTGTTATCCATGGATTCAGTAAATACAGTGCCGGCTTTTACTGAGCTGGTACTGTATTTTTAGAATAACTATAAATTATGGGTTTAAATAATTGTTTATCAGCGAATTATTAATTTATATAAGGGGTTTGATGTTTATTTTCAACGGTATCGGAATCATTTTTGCTTCATAAACTTCATAATCACAAAAAATATGAATTATGAATACGAACAGACTTTCCCCAACCATGGAAAAAGCGTTAAGTGACCAAATGAATAAGGAAATTCATGCATCACATGTTTTTTTATCCTATGGGATCTGGGCAGATGACAAAGGTTATCAGGGTATTGCCAACTTTCTTTACAGACATGCTCAGGAAGAAAGAAACCACTCGATTAAATTCATGGAATATATTTTAAACAGGGGAGGAAAACCCAAAGTGGAGGCTATCCCGGCCCCGCCTGCAGATCCTGAATCTTTAACGGCGTGTTTCGACGGTGTTTTCAAGCATGAGGTGGACAATACAACAGCTATTTACAGGATCGTTGACCTCTCCCAGGAAGAAAAAGACTGGGCAACATGGAATTTTATGCAGTGGTTTGTACAGGAACAGATCGAAGAAGAAACCCTGGCTCAGAACCTGATCGATAAGCTGAAAATTGCAGGTGGCGACAGGGCAAGTGATGAATCATTGTTTACTTTAGATAAAACTTTACAGGAAACACCTAATGAGGTTCCTCTGGCCCAGGAAGCCACAGGTAACAATCCATAACGATAATCAGTCAAAATATCAAAATCTGTCCGGATCCCGGGCAGATTTTTTATTATGAAGCTGTCTTTAAAATCACTATCTTTGCACACTCATAATTCAAGGTCCCTCATCAACATTTAAAGTTGAATATGCGAAAAACCTTGAACTTTAATAGGAACGCTAAACTCTGAACATAACATTATGAAATGTGGAATCGTAGGCTTACCGAATGTAGGTAAATCAACTCTTTTTAACTGTTTAAGCAATGCCAAAGCTCAATCAGCCAACTATCCTTTCTGTACCATCGAACCCAACCTGGGAACGGTTTCCGTACCGGATCATAGATTGTTTGAGCTGGAAAAATTAGTGAAACCGGAAAGGGTTTTGCCTGCGGTAGTGGAGATTGTTGATATTGCCGGTCTGGTAAAGGGAGCCAGCAAAGGAGAAGGATTGGGGAACCAGTTCCTGGCCAATATCCGTGAGTGTGAGGCGATCATCCATGTGCTGAGATGTTTTGATAACGGCAATATCGTGCATGTTGAAGGCTCGGTAGATCCGTTGAGAGATAAGGAAATTATTGATATTGAGCTTCAGCTCAAAGATCTTGAAACCCTTGGAAAAGCTGTTGATAAAGCTAAAAAGTTTATCAAATCCGGTAAAAAAGAAGATATCCTGACGTATGAGACTCTTCAGAAGCTTCAGCAGTTTATTGAAGACGGGAAAAATGCGAGAGAATTTCCTGGAGATGATCTCACAAGACCTATTATTGATGATATCCATTTGCTGACCAAAAAGCCTGTGCTTTACGTTTGCAATGTTGATGAAAATTCAATTAAGAATGGTAACGAGTGGGTAGGGAAAATTGAAGAAATGGCCAAAAATGAAGGTGCGGAGATCGTGGTTTTAGCCGCACAGATCGAAGCTGACATCAATGAGCTTGAAACCTTTGAGGAAAGGCAGATCTTTCTTGAAGAGCTTGGTCTCGAAGAACCAGGAGTAAACCGTCTGATCAGGAAAGCCTACGAACTGCTGAAGCTTCAGACTTACTTTACCGCCGGGGTAAAAGAAGTAAGGGCCTGGACCATTGGAAAAGGATGGACGGCACCTCAGGCAGCGGGAGTTATCCACACGGATTTTGAAAAAGGCTTCATCCGTGCCGAAGTGATCAAATATGACGACTACATCAGTTATGGTTCCGAAGCGAAGGTAAAGGAGGCCGGAAAGCTTTCCGTAGAAGGCAAGGAGTATGTGGTGCAGGATGGAGATATCATGCATTTCAGATTTAATGTATAAATAAATATTAAAGTTAGTTATAAATAAAAAACGCTTTCAATGTATTTTGAAAGCGTTTTTTACTGGCAAAATCAGGCTCCGTGAGGAGAAGTTCTGATATCAGATCACTTTTTATGATGATCATAGAATTACTGCAATACCATCAGCTGAATGGCACTGCAATTACTGTTCAGTGGTTATGGCAATTCCGGTCTGCACTGCTTCTGTGCGCAGCCTACCGAAATTGTTTTGCAATAGCCGGTCATGGGATCGATGCAGTCCATTAGTCCGCCGGTGATTACCCTCAATTCTTTTTTGTTTAATTTCTTTCCTTTTTGTACGTTTTGATTTTTCATGGTAATTAGTTTTAATGATTAGGTAAACTAAGATATAAAAAATATCTGATATATCACCGGGTGAAGAGAAAAAAAGATCCTGGTTAATTTGTAGCTTTGTATATTTGAATTTTACAAATCCCGAATTATGGAAAAGATAGCCAATACCTCTCTTGAAGAATTTTATAAGGAAATGACCGCCAAGCTGGGAAAAGATCTTGAAAGTATCTTTCCGAAAGGCCTTCATAAGGAGATCGGACATTTTAATGTATTTGATATAGCCCAGACTATTGAGCGGGTCAGAACTACTTCCGAAATGCCTTACAACAGAAGAAAGTATTATAAGATCAGCCTTATCCGGGGGGAAAACAGGGCCGAGTACGCGGACAAGGTCATCTCCATAAAGCAGAACGCCCTGCTGTTTGCAACACCCAGGGTTCCCTACCATTGGGTTCCCGAAGATCCCGATCAATCCGGTAGTTTTTGTGTTTTTACAGAAGATTTTCTTATTAAGGACAAATCCCGTAATTCACTGGAAGACCTGCCGATATTCCAGCCCGGGGCCATTCCGGTATTTGAGATTGATGATAAGCTTGCGGAAGAGCTGGCTGCCCTTTTCGGTAAGATCAAGAATGAAATAGCGTCTGATTACATTTTCAAGTATGATCTTATCCGCAATTATGTATTGGAGCTGATCCACTATGGACAGAAGCTGCAGCCGGCCACCAAGCTCTCCACATCGAACGATGCCTCGCTAAGAGTGGTTTCTTTATTTATCGAGCTGCTGGAAAGGCAGTTCCCGATAGAATCTCCGGATCAAAGGCTGCAGCTGAGAACAGCCAAAGACTATGCCGGCCGGCTGGCGGTGCATGTAAACTACCTTAACAGGAAGATAAAGGAAAGCACAGGGAAAACCACTACGGAATTTATTGCAGACCGCCTGATACAGGAAGCGAAGATTCTCCTGAAGCAAACAAAATGGAATGTTTCTGAAATATCCTATGCCCTGGGATTTGAGGAAATTGCCCACTTTTCAAACTTTTTCAAAAGAAAAACATCCTTTACTCCGTTGGAATTCCGTTCGTGATTTGAATTTTGCAAACTAAAGATTGATTCGGGCAAATATTGTCTCCGGAAAATATCCCAACTTTGTATCATAAAATTTGAAAGAAATGGATACAAGAACAAAAATCGCATTGATTACCGGCGGAAGCCGTGGATTAGGAAAAAATTCAGCCCTTAAAATCGCCCGGAACGGACTGGACGTTATCATCACTTACAGAAGCAATAAAGAAGAAGCGGAAGCGGTGGTAAACGAAATAAAGGCCCTGGGTAGAAAGGCTGTCGCTTATCAGCTGGATACCAAAGACATTAAAAGTTTTGATGCGTTTGTGAAACAGGTTGGTGATCATTTACAGGAAAATACGGGAAGCCCGAATATTGATTACCTGATCAATAATGCGGGAACGGCCTTATATTCACCGATAGCGGAAACCACGGAAGAGCAGGTAGATGACATTGTGGATATCCACTTTAAAGGGGTATTTTTCCTGACACAGAAATTCCTGCCTTTCATTAATGAAGGCGGAGGGATCATCAATATCTCTTCAGGCCTGGCAAGGTTTACACAGCCGGGATCATCTGTTTACGGATCGATGAAGGCAGGCGTTGAAATGCTGACGAAGTATATGGCTAAAGAACTGGGACCAAGGAGGATCAAAGCTAACGTTGTAGCCCCGGGTGCCATCGAGACGGATTTTGGTGGCGGAAGGGTGCGGGATAATAAGGATATCAATGACATGGTATCCGCTGCCACGGCCCTGGGCAGAGTTGGGGTTCCTGATGATATCGGCGGGATAGTGGCTTTCCTTTGCACAGAGGATGCACGCTGGATCAACGGGCAGAGGATTGAGGCTTCGGGAGGGATGGCCTTATAAGAAGATCTGCACAAGTAAGAAACATCAGTTTACTGTTGAAAAATAAGCCAGATAAGATCACTGAAAACTTATTTAAATTGAGCAAAATGCACTCGTCCTGAGTGCATTTTTATTTTTCATGCCAGTTACTTCTTTGAACATAAAAAAAGTGATGTGGATTATGGCTTTCCATAACTGCAAATAAAGGAATAATGATAAACTTGTACTGATTGCAATCACAAATAATTCAATAAAGTTTATTACTATGAAAAAATTAAAAAAGTTATCGAGAAAAGAGCTTGAAAATCTAAAAGGCTCTGGTCCTTCTGATCCTTCTTCTGAAATGGGGGATTGTGGAAGCTCTTGCAGTCCGGGTGATGGTTACTGCGAGCAGTTTGGTCTTTCATGTGGAATTTATATGCTGACGAACGGGCAAGGTCAGGTGACTTCTTCGTGTTTCAAATGCATGTAAGAGGATAATTAAAACAAAGGAGATGCTGCTTTGCATCTCTTTTGTATCCACTTTATAATTTGGGCTATGAAAAAGTTACTTTGGATAGGTCTGCTTTTTGTCTCCAACATATTGGCAGCTCAAAACTTAACCTTTATTTACGAGCTCAGGCAAAAGTCCGATGCTAATAAG
>NZ_JBGCUR010000048.1:0-9844 GCF_041361455.1 Chryseobacterium gossypii
TTTTTGTAAAATATAAAAAAGGCTATCTTACTTTTGAGACAGCCTCTTTTTTTATAATTAAGAAGGGGGTAAAAAGATTAGTTTACCACTCTTATTCCACGGGCTACAAATCTTATCTCTTCTTTTGGCTGGGTGATGGCATCAATTTCAGACTGAGGCTTTTTGGCATCTTCAGCATAATGTTTCTGCTCATCTACGGAAATTATTTTCTTTTCAGCACTTCCGTCCAGAACCACATTTTTACCTTTCAAGGCGGTTGGTACGAAGAATGCGTAATCTTTCATTTTTACGAAGAACTGGGAGTTATCTTCAGTCTGGATCGTCAGCCAGCATCCTTTTTTATCGCAAACATCAGTTACTTTTCCTTTTATCGCTACATTTTCCAGCTTCTTGTTTTCCTTTTTAAGCTTTTTACTCAGCTTTTCAACAGTAATGGCCCTGGATTCTGTTGCAGGATTCACTCCTGCTCCGTAAGTATCTCCCACCAATGCATTTCCGGGAGGCGGAGAAAACTTTTTCTGTGATGTCTCTTGTGCAAAAGCCAGTGATGAAACACTTAGGGCTGCAGCAAATACTATTGCCTTGAATTTCATTTTTAATATTTTTTCCAAAAATACTAATAAAAATTGAATCATAAATTGTTAAAAACTTGATAAAAAACAGTTTATTTTTAAAAATAAAAACAAAGTCCCAAATCAAATACAGAATTGTTTATATTTGGTCCAATATATAACTATGCAGAAAAAACTGAAACTTTGGGATGCTATCATGCTGGTGATGGGATCCATGATCGGAAGTGGGATTTTCATTGTTAGTGCCGATATGATGCGGAATTTGGGATCAGGGTTCTGGCTGATTGCGGTTTGGGTCATTACCGGGATCATGACTGTGGCAGCAGCGATCAGCTATGGCGAGCTTTCGGCATTGTTTCCAAAAGCGGGAGGGCAGTATACTTATCTTAAAGAGATTTTCGGAAGGAGAATGGGCTTTCTGTATGGCTGGGGACTGTTCACGGTTATCCAGACCGGTACTATTGCGGCAGTGGCTATGGCTTTCGGAAAGTTTACAGCCTACCTGGTTCCGGCTCTTAATGATGCGGCTCCGATCTTTCAAAGCGGAGAATTTAAGATCACGTGGATACAGATACTGGCTATAGCCATTATTCTTTTACTCACCTATATCAATACACGAGGCGTACAAAGCGGCAAACTGTTGCAGAATATATTTACAGGCTCTAAGATAATTGCATTACTGGGATTGATTGCGGTAGGCTTTATCATGGTGGATGTATCCCATTTGGCGGAAAATTTCAGTTCCGGGCTTTCATCTTTTAATAACATTGGTAAAGATCATCTGGGTAATTTCCTTAAAGACGGCTGGAAGCCTATCGATGGCATGACATTAATGGGTGGAATAGCAGCGGCTATGGTAGGATCTGTTTTCAGTTCCGTTGCCTGGGAGAGTGTGACCTTTGTCTCCGGGGAAATAGAAAATCCGAAGAAAAATGTTGTAAAATCAATGATTTATGGAACATCGGCCGTTATGATCTTATATATAGCCGTGAATTACGTTTACCTGAACGCCTTGGACAGGGATTCAATTGCTTTTGCAGCCAATGACAGGGTAGCAGTGGCTGCTTCTCAGAATATTTTCGGGAATGCAGGGACCATCATCATAGCCTTATTGGTTATGATTTCTACTTTTGGGTGTGATAACGGGCTGATCCTGGCAGGAGCCAGGGTTTTCCAGACTATGGCGAAAGACGGGATGTTCTTCAGATCAGCTATAGAGAACAATAAAAACGAAGTTCCGGGGAATGCTTTATGGATGCAGGGGATTTGGGCTTCTATCCTGTGTTTGAGCGGGCAATACGGAAATCTTTTGGATATGATCTCTTTTGTAATCGTCTTATTTTATATGATCACGGTTTTCGGGGTTATTTATTTGAGATTTAAAAAGCCTGATGTAGAAAGGCCTTATAAGACATGGCTTTATCCCATCACCCCTGTGATCTATCTATTGATAGGCACGGGATTCTGTATCCTTTTGCTGATATACAAGCAGCAGTACACCTGGCCGGGTTTCCTCGTGGTCTTATTAGGCCTTCCGGTATATTACTTTATTAACAGAAATCATAAGAATAATACGTAAATATGATCTGAATCAGGCCTCTGATTCAGATTTTTTTTCTGCTCCTTTTACTTTGCCGGTTTCAAGATCAATTTTGCAGCCATCCGTCAGAATATGTACTTTCAGATTGTCCGCATAGATCGGATCACCTTCCTTCACGGAGTCTATATTGGTTTGTTCCACATCTTGGGCATTAATGACCAGCACCATTCCCGAACCCTTACACGTAGCCATATTTCCTTCTTCTATCATCAGTGCAGTATCTTCACCCAGCCCCAGTCCCCAGCAATTGCAATTCAATATTACGGCATGGGCCAATCTCCCGAACCTCCCACGATGAATGAAATGAGTATCGATAATACAGTTATTGATCAGGTTTAAGCCGGCAGTTAGCCGGATGTCATTATCAAGAATAGCCTCTCCGTTCTCAGCCTCGCAAATGACGATCTCCGGCATACACATGGCCCCGGCACTGGTACCTGCAATGGTAAATCCCTTTTCATTCATATATTTTTCATGCAAAAGGGTATTAATTGCAGAATCTTTTATGATCTCACAGATTCTGTTCTGGTCACCGCCTGTGAAAAAAACGGTTTTTGCCTGAGAGATCCTTTTTGAATGAAAGTCTTCATGAATAGGTTCGGTGTCACATATATGAAGGAAATCAAAATTACGGTAGCCGATCTCATTAAGGGTCTTTCTGTAGGTTTCCTGTATGCTTTCCGGTTCTTTACTTGCCGTAGTAATGATTTCGATACGATCATCCGGGGATTCTGCCAGATGCTTGAGAATTTCACGAGGAGTGAAATCATTAGACTTTTCCATTTCAGGACTTGTACCATTTTTATCTTCTTTGCCACCTATGATGAATAATCTGCCTTTTGGAACCATAATAATAATTTTAGCGTTAAAATATGCGCTGCAACTATAATACCAGCCTCATGAAAAATGTGGTAGACAATACCGCATAAACTGTAAGTTTTGAATAATATTTTTAATTTTCTGTAACATTTTATTAACCAAAAATGTTTAATTTGGTATTTCTTTTCAAGTAAGAATTATGAAATAAATTGATCTATGGACACACCAAATTATAGAATGCCTTTTGTTCCATCAACGTTAATGACCGAGGGAGGAAGTATTGAGACCTGCGACATGGGGGAAAGCATTGCCCATAACATCATGTTGCTGATCACAACAAAAAAAGGAGAGAACAGATATGATGAAAATTACGGGAATGATGTCTGGAATCTGGAATTCGACAACGGGGTTACCAGTGCCGTTTGGGAAAGCGTTTTTATTAAAAGCCTTAAAAGACAGATACAGGAATATGAACCCCGGATTGTTCAGCCCCAGATTGATGCGCACATTCAGTTCGTAGAGCATAATTACGATACCCGAGAGCATACGGAGATAAAAAAGAAAGTGAAGATCGCCATCAATGCGAAAATGGAGGCGACGGGGGAACGTTTCAGTTTTTCTACCGAACTGTTTTTAAGCCCCATGTCCATTGATTAATATGTAATTGTAATCAGAACTCATGAATTTAGATCAGAATATTTATTCCAAAGAATCTGTAAAAGCG
Source organism: Chryseobacterium gossypii (assembly GCF_041361455.1). Lineage (NCBI taxonomy): Bacteria > Pseudomonadati > Bacteroidota > Flavobacteriia > Flavobacteriales > Weeksellaceae > Chryseobacterium > Chryseobacterium gossypii. The sequence goes on from NZ_JBGCUR010000048.1 coordinate 3,716, forward strand.
AGAATGCTTCAGAACGCTACCAAGGTATGGGGCTTGAAAAGTCCACAATCATTGGATCCGTTTGTTAAATTACTCATAGATGCATTCAGCACTGAGATCTTTAAAGCCAACAATGAAATCCAGACCATCAATGCCAGGATTCTTGAAAAGCTGGCCAAGCTTCTGACCCCGTCGATCTATACCCATCCGATCCCGGCTCATGCGATCGCTTTCACCCAGCCATATGAATCTTCCGAGATTTTACTGGAGCATACTGAATTTTTCTTCAGAAAACAGATGACCTCCACGATCAAGTCGGAATCAGACAAGCAAATCAACATTCCGTTTACCCCTGTAGGAAACATAAGGATCAATAAGATTCAGACTTCAATCATGTTTGTTGGAAATACCTGCTATAGCATTGATGACAGGTTGAATAAAATTCCCATCGCGAGATTTCAGGGGAAGCCTGAAGATTACAGAAAAATTACTATTGGTATAAATGTGACCAGATATATAGGTGAAAATTTCCCTAAATATCTGAGTGTTTTCTGTTCAAATCCTGCATTTGAGCACCTTGATTTCGTGTATAAGCTTCTGCCTTACATTACGGTTAACAGCAACGGAAATCCTTTATTTGTAAAAGAAGGTCTCACCTATCTGAAAGACCGCCAGCAGGATGGTTACGAGCAGATGTTCCGTGAGCAGTCTATCAGAACGAAGACCATTGAAGATATTAAAAGCATTTACCAGCATAAGTTCATAGAGATTACAGGACTCTCGGACAGTCTGTTCTCCGAGCCAGGAAAGCTACCGCTGAACCTGGATTTTCTTGATTACAAGGAGGAGATCATGAAATACATAGGAGGAAACCGCTATCTTTGGCTCACCTTTGAATTTCCACCACAGTTTTCCGCAGAGATTTTAGATAATTTCTCATTTGTACTCAATGCTTTCCCGATCTATAACCGGGGCTGGAAGAAGACGGAATACAGTCTGGACATTATGGGCAATAATATTCCTCTGATAACGGATGAGGGCGAACATTTTTTATATGTGGATGAAGTGCAGGATGGGGAAGGAAGAAGATATACAGAAATCCCCTTTACCCCTGCCGATGATCTGAAAAAAGGCCTGTATACGGTCAGAAAAGGAGGAATGGAACGTTTTACCAACAGAAATGCCGTGGATATGATTGCTCATGTTCTGGAGCTGACAAGAGATGAGATTGCAGCCTTTTCACTTCTGAACAGGGATAATGTAAAGGGCATGCTCACTGAAATGTCTGATAAAATGAAATCCATGGTACAGAAGGTGAACAATGCCAAAAGAAACATTAAACAGGAGCTGAACTACGTGATTATGGAGCCTGTGGAAAAAACAGACCATACCTATGCTTCTTTCTGGGTAACCCATTGTACCCTTGCCAATCATATGCGTCCCGGAACCGAGTTATCCAACCAATTAAAATCCCAGTCATTGGTGCTGCTTACCGAAACAATCGGTGGAGCTGAAGAACAAAAAGGAACAGACAGCATTCAGGCTTATAAATATGCCCTGACCACCAGAGATAAGATCATTTCTCTTGAAGATGTAAAAAACTATTGCAGGATGATCCTGAAGGATGAAGCGAAAGAAATCAGGGTAAAACGGGGTACCATGATCAGCAATAAGCCCAAAGAAGGCTTTATAAGAACGGTAGAAGTGGAGATCGTTCCGCAAAACTACTCTTTTTACGGAAGAGCATATTGGGAAAACATGGCGAATATTCTCCGGAATCAAATCGTTTCCAAAGCAATAGACGGAGTGGAATATGTGGTGAAGATCAGTAATGAAGATACAGATTTCTTTGAAAACGGATAGTTCCAATATGATCCGCATAAAACCGGCGCATCCCGACGATTTTTGAATCCTGGTAACAGCCCAGAGTCTGATATGCATTTTTGTCCGGTTGAATCATTCTCTCATAAGCATGAAACAGTTCAATGACAATATATCTTCCGGTACTCCGGCAGATCATTGGCCCGTATGACCACATTAAGAGATAAAGCATTGTGACAGATGGCACAGAACATTGTTCGCCGTTGATATTTCTGCAATAAAGCGGTCTTTATATTTTTTTATAAATCTATTATCCTGATATCCGGATTCCTTTGATCACATGATCAGAAATTGTGTAAAATTCCGTATTTTTGCACATCGTGATTTTCAGGCAAAATCATTCCGAATTATGAGTAAATCAACTGAATATATAGAAGTTTACGGTGCCCGTGAACATAATCTGAAAAATATTAATGTAAAAATTCCCCGTAATGAGCTGGTAGTGATCACCGGCCTTTCCGGAAGCGGAAAATCATCATTGGCTTTTGACACTATCTTTGCCGAGGGGCAACGCCGTTATATTGAAACTTTTTCTGCCTATGCCCGTCAGTTTCTGGGAGGCCTGGAACGGCCGGATGTAGATAAGATCGAAGGGCTTTCTCCTGTTATTGCCATCGAGCAGAAGACCACCAATAAAAATCCCCGGTCAACTGTGGGAACGGTTACCGAGTTATACGATTTTCTGCGTTTGCTGTATGCCAGGGTATCCGATGCCTATTCACTTTCTACAGGGAAAAAGCTGGTTAGTTATACAGAAGAGCAAATCCTCGAAACCATAAAGGAAAACTACGCAGGAGAAAAGATAATGTTGCTGGCTCCTGTAGTGCGTGCCAGAAAAGGACATTACCATGAACTTTTCGTCCAGATGGCAAAAAAGGGCTACGGGCAGGCAAGAATTGACGGTGAATTACAGGATATTGAATATGATCTGAAACTGGACCGCTACAAAACCCACGATATTGATATTGTAATCGACCGCTGGATCATCGGGGAGAACGCATCTGAAAACAGGATGGAAAAATCTCTCAGAACAGCTATGGAAATGGGGGAAGGGCTTATCGGGATTCAGAAGCTGGGAAGCACGGATATTGAATATTTCTCTAAAAACCTGATGGATGCGGAGACCGGGCATTCCCTGGCATTACCGGAACCTAACACTTTTTCGTTCAATTCCCCTAAAGGAAGCTGTCCGAACTGTAAAGGCCTGGGGACCATCAAAAAGATCAATACCGACTATTTTGTAGAAAACCCTAAACTCTCCATCAACCAGGGCGGCCTGCTGCCTCTGGAAGATATTAAATCCAATAAATGGATCCTGTCACAAATAAAGAATATCCTGGAGATCTTTGGGTTGGGGTTTACTACGCCAATGCAGGATATTCCCGAAGAAGCCCTGGACTATATATACAACGGCTGTCATAAAGAATTTAATAAAGATCTGAAATATGCCGGCATCACCAAAAAGATAAAGATCAGCTTTGACGGACTGATTCCCTTTATGGAGGAGATAATTGAGGAAAAAGAATCTTATGAGGCTATCCTCCTGGAGAGGCATTTCACAACGGAAGAAATCTGCCCTGAATGTAACGGCAGCCGCCTCCAGCCATCAAGCTTAAGCTTTAAGATAGACGGAAAGAATATTGCAGAGGTAAATGCCTTAAGCCTGGCAGATCTGAAAGAATGGCTGAATGATGTGAAAGACAAATTCTCCGAGAAAAATAAGATTATAGCACACGAAATTCTGAAAGAAATTGAAGCGAGGCTTCAGTTCCTGTTGGATGTAGGTTTAGATTACCTGAGCCTGAGCAGAAGCTCAAAAACACTTTCGGGAGGTGAGTCCCAAAGGATACGTCTGGCCACCCAGATCGGGTCTCAACTGGTAAATGTATTATATATCCTGGATGAGCCAAGCATCGGATTACATCAGAGAGATAATGAAAGACTGATCAATTCCCTGAAAAACCTCAGGGATATCGGAAACTCTGTCCTCGTGGTAGAGCATGATAAGGATATGATCATGGAAGCAGATGAGGTGCTGGATATTGGTCCGAGGGCCGGAAAGTTCGGTGGTGAGATCCTATGGCAGGGAAAACCGGGAGATCTGGTAAAGGCAGATACCATTACGGCACAATATATCAACGGGAAAAGAAAAATTGAAGTTCCTGCCAAGAGAAGAGCCGGAAACGGGAAAAGTATTGTATTAAAAGGTGCTACGGGAAATAACCTGAAAAATGTGACCCTCACTGTTCCTCTTGGAAAACTGGTTGTGGTAACGGGAATTTCGGGAAGCGGCAAATCTTCCCTGATCAACGGGACATTATACCCGATCCTTAATAAGCATTTTTACAGAGCCGTTCAGGAGCCTCTGCCTTACAAATCTATCGAAGGGCTTGAGCATATAGATAAGATTGTAGATGTAGACCAGACCCCGATCGGAAGAACTCCCCGTTCTAATCCCGCCACATACACCGGGATGTTTACGGATATCAGAAACCTTTTTGCCGAATTACCAGAAAGCAAGATCAGAGGCTATAAACCCGGAAGATTCTCCTTCAATGTGAAAGGAGGAAGATGTGAAACCTGCCAGGGCGGAGGATTGAAGGTAATAGAGATGAACTTTTTACCGGATGTCTATGTTCACTGCGAGACCTGCAACGGAAAACGCTTTAACAGGGAAACCCTGGAGGTCCGCTATAAAGGGAAATCCATTTCTGATGTCCTGGATATGACTATTGATGAGGCCGTGGAATTTTTCCAGCCCATCCCTAAGATTTTTATGAAAGTAAAAACCCTTCAGGATGTTGGTTTGGGATATATCACACTGGGGCAGCAGTCTACAACCCTTTCAGGAGGTGAGGCTCAACGGATCAAATTAGCTACTGAGCTGGCAAAAAGACAGACAGGAAACACATTATATATTCTTGATGAACCTACAACCGGTCTCCATTTTGAAGATGTGAAGATCCTGATGGATGCCATCAACCAACTGGTGGAGTTGGGAAACTCATTTATCATTATTGAACATAATATGGATGTCATTAAAATGGCAGATCATATCATTGATGTCGGGCCGGAAGGAGGTAAGCACGGAGGGCAGATCGTAGCCCAGGGAACTCCGGAGGAAATTGTGAGGTCCAAGAAAAGCCTGACCGGAAAGTTCCTGAAAAGAGAACTGTAAATATCTGAGATATTTCGGCGGAAAATACTTCGATAACTAATCATAAAATGAGGCTGAACTATAAAAGTTTGGCCTTTTTTATGCCTTATAAATGAGTCCCAATGTTAAATTTTTAAATATTTTTAATTTGTATTTATTTGATATTCAGTATTTTATGTTTTAATGTTAACTGAATGTTAACTGAATGTAAAATTAATATGAATTTTTTTTAATACCTTTGGTATAGAGATACAGAATAAGTTTAATATAACATTTAAAACCAAAGAGTTATGAAAAATAAAATCCAGATATTTATTGCTTCGCTTTTCGTTTGCGGATCTATGGCTGCTGTTAATATGACCAAAGCCCAGCAAACTTCAAATAATACTATTCAGGAAGTACAGCTGAATAAAAATGATGCTTTTAGTGAAATCAGGAAGTTATTGATCGACAACTTTGATTTTACTAATTCTGACTATAAACAGGGAATTGTAAACTCTGAAGTTAAGTTTGAGATCACGGAAAATGGAAAAATTGTAAACGTCCATTCAAAAGGAGACTGTAAAAATGTGAGCAAGGAGATTGAAAATGTACTGAACCATCTTCATTACAGAATAGACAGCAATAAACTTAATGAAAACATGATTGCTTCCACTTATGTGATGCCGGTGAGGGTTAATATAGACAACAGATAAAAATTCATGCAATCTTTTATAATAAAATAAGGCCATACAGATCGTGTGGCTTTTATTTTGCGCCAGATCGCCGGTAAGCCCCATGTGATATTTAGCGCATGAACATGAGCGAACTTGCCACACTATATTAAAAAATGAAAATACTGAAAAATTTAAATATAAATTTGTAATAAAATATTAAATATTTCGTTTTAAATTTATCAAACTATAAAAATTAAAACGATATGAAAAATTTAAAGAAACTTAACAAAAACGAATTAAAGGCCATTAACGGGGGAGCACCGAAAAAGTACTGCGTGTACTGCGAATGGATGAATGCTGTTGTTTGCAGCGAGATTCCAATCTCTCAATGTCCTTAAAATAAATAAAGAGGCTGTCTCAAAAGGACAGTCTTTTTTCTGCTCATGTTTTTTTTAA
>NZ_JBGCUR010000049.1:0-9544 GCF_041361455.1 Chryseobacterium gossypii
GTCATTTAAGAGATTCTCAGAGCGTTAATTTACCTTTTGAGACAGCCTCTTTTATATTATTGATGGTGAAATTCGTATTAAGCTTCCTCAGACTTAGTTTCTTCTTTTTTAGGAGCTTCAACCGGAGCATCGGATACAACATCAAATTCATAGTTGTACTCAACGTTTCTGTGAAGTCTGATAAGAGCAGAGAATTTACCTGTTCTTTTGATTGTGTTTCCAGGAATCTTGATGTATTTTTTATCTACAGATACACCGGCTTTACCCAGAGTTTCAGCTAAATCAGCATTGTTGATAGAACCGAATAATTTGTCACCGGCACCTACTTTTGCAGGGATGGTGATAGAAGTTTTCTTTAATTGCTCAACTATAGCGTTTGCTGCAGCGATTAATTTAGCCTCTTCTTCTTTTCTGGCCTCTAAAGTAGCCTCAAGAGCTGCCTTGTTTTTAGGAGTTGCTAAAAGCGCATATCCCTGAGGGATCAGAAAGTTTCTGGCATACCCTGGCTTTACGTTTACTGTATCAAACTCAAGTCCTAAGTTTTCTACATCTTTTTTTAGGATGATTTCCATTGTTGTTGTCCGTTTTTTAGTTTTAGAGAAAAGAGTAAAGAACAAAGATGGGTTTATTGCCCGGGAAAATCATTCTCTTTCTTTAATCTAAAAATCGTTAGAATTAATGTTATTTATTCAGCAACTTAAAAAAAGAGAAGAAGACCGTGGGATCTTTTCTCTTTCTTCTTGTTTCTTTTTATCTTATTTTAATAAGTCAGCTACATATGGTAGTAAAGCAAGGTGTCTTGCTCTTTTGATAGCAGCAGAAACTTTTCTTTGGTATTTTAAAGAAGTTCCGGTGTATCTTCTAGGTAAGATCTTTCCTTGTTCGTTTACGAATTGTAATAAGAAATCAGCATCTTTATAATCTACATGCTTGATTCCGTATTTTTTGAATCTACAATATTTCTTTTCAGATTTTGTATTGATATCAAGCGGAGTAAGGAATTTTACTTCTGATTCTCCTCCAGCTGAGGCTTGTTTAGCCATTTCATCTATTGCCATGTCTTGTCTTTTTTAATAATTGGGTTAATAATTAAGCTTTAGCTGTTTTTAGTTTTGATCTTCTGGTTACAGCGTACTCAATAGCATGTTTATCAAGTTTTGTAGTAAGGTAACGGATTACTCTTTCGTCACGTTTGAATGCTAATTCCAAATCAGCAACAACAGTTCCCTCGCCTTTAAACTCGATTAAGGTGTAGAATCCGTTCTTTTTTAATTGGATCGGATAAGCTAATTTTTTTAATCCCCAGTTTTCTTTAGCAACGATTTCGCAGTTCTTTTCTTTTAAAAGATCTTCAAATTTTTTCACTGCTTCCTCCACCTGTGCGTCAGATAGAACGGGAGTTAAAATGAAAACAGTTTCGTAATTGTTCATAATGTTAAATAAATTTTATTAATTATTTCGAGGTGCAAAAGTAAAGATTTTATTTTTAATACACAACTTATGGCTGAGAATTATAAAAAAAGACCCGTAAAAACAGGTCTTTGATCTTAGTTAAAATAAAAATTATTTTTTGATCACTTTCACAGACTGCATTCCGTTTTCAGTCTGGGCAGTAACCATATAGGTTCCGGCGGAAAGCTTGGAAAGGTTAATATCAAATCGGGTATTGTGGACCTCAGAAGTATAAACCTTCCTTCCACCTGCATCAAATATATTGACAGATTTTACTTTAACCTGGGAATCTATATTCAAAATATCTGTTACAGGATTAGGATATACTTTGAAAACAGAGTCTTTTTCCCGGGTTTCATTCACTGCCAGAGGAGATGCCATTACGTTTACGGTATAATCCTCAGCCTGCCCGTAATCTGATCCGGCACAAGGGTCTGTAAGATCAGGATTATCAGCTATTGTGCCATAGATCTTTTTCACTCTCATCCGGGTATTTCCTAAGGTGGCTGTTGCAGGAACCGCGATGGCCTGTACAGCCTGCAGGGCATCAGTGCCGGAAGAGTTGGTAATGGTTTGGGTTACCTGATAAACTTCTCCGGGATCGTTTAATGTGCCGTTCTGATTCCAGTCGATAAAGACTGCAAAGCTGTTTTCATAATTTCCTCCGGTATTTCCTTTCAGAGTGATATCATAAGACTGTCCCTGAGTGACCGTAGCGGTCTGGCTAAGGAAAAATTCATGCGAGTTTCCTTCATAGGCTGTAGCGTCTGTTGTATTATTGATCCCTGCAAAATTGACCAATGTAATAGGCTCATCTCCCGGATCTCCAAACAGGTCTTCAAAGGTAAGCGGACCACAATAATTGAGCTGCACGGAGCTGGATCCTTCTACGGAAAAATCATCCACGTATAAGGATGCGCCGTCTGAACCTACATACTGGAATGCCACTTTTACATTAGGATTGTTTTTATAGGCACTGATATCCAGTGTTACAGAATTCAAAGCGAAATTTGTAAATGTCCCTAAACTTGTTTCTGTCCAGAGCTGTGTCCAGGTGGTACCGTTATCCGTAGAAATTTTTACAAAGGCATCATAGTTATTATTCGGGGAAACAGCCCAGTAGTAGCTTAACCCTATCTTGAATTTCAGGTAATAATAGTTAGCATTATCAAGGTTCATACTTGGAGAAATAAGCCATTCATTCTGTTGCCCGAGGTCTGCATCGTAATCTACTGAAGCAACGCTTGCTCCGCCGCTGATGGTGCTTATGGTCCAGGTTTCATTAGCATTGGTTTGCTGTACGGTCCAGGTGGCCGGAATAGCAGTACCATTAAAATCTTCACTTAGTACCACTTGTCCGAAGCTGAAAAATGGTAATGTAAATAGTAGTGTTTGTAGTAATTTCTTTCTCATATTCCATTTTTTATAGGTTATTATATTCAAATTTAATGAAAAAAAATGAAACAACAAGATAATCAGTACTTTATGTTTGGGTGAGAATGATGTTTTTATGAGAAATAACTACAAACAGAAGGAAAAATCAATGGTCTTTGGTTCTGATCTCAGCAAGAAAGCTCTCTTTAAGTATATCATACAGTGAATGTCTGCTTACCAGCAGGGAAGCTATCGAAGAAACCATTCCGGCCAGCATCAGATGAAAGATTAAAGAGTGCCTGTCTGTCATTTCAAGGACAATAATGGCTGATGTGAACGGTGCTCTTGTGATGCCGGTAAGGAATGCTACCATTCCCGCAAGGATCACTACATTGGTTTCGTTGTCCGTGAGATGGATTGCCCCTGAAATTACGGATCCTATACTTGCCCCGGCGGTGAGGGCCGGAGCGAAAATTCCACCTGCTCCGCCGGAGGTGAAGGACAGGGCCGGTCCCAGCATTCTTAAGATGGGAACATACCAGTCCTCATGCTTGTCCGGGGTAAAAAGAACCCTTTCCATGATCTCTTTTCCGGAGCCTAAAATTTCCCTGTTCACAAAAAATGCAATAGAGGCAATAATGAGGGCGCAGGCCACCAAAAATATAACATTGGCCCTGTCTGTTTTAAGGTTTCTTTTCTTCCAGTCATTTATTTTCAGCATGATCACGGAAAGCTGGCTTGCCAGGATACCGGCAATTCCGGCAACAAGAATGATGGGAAACATGACCATTAAGTATACATCATTGGTTTTGGGGTAGCCCAGATACAGATAGGAACCTGCTAATGTCTGAGCAGTTAAACCTGCAATGATGACAGCGGTGAATAAGGCTGTTTTAAAATAATTGATGTGCGTTTTTGAAAGCTCTTCAACAGCGAATACAATTCCGCCCAACGGGGTGTTGAAAGCCGCTGCGAGGCCCGCCGCCGCACCAGTCATGATCATATTCTTTTTAGAGATTTTGGGCCACCAGTCCGGAAGATACTCGTTTACTTTCCGGAAAACAGAGCCGGAAATCTGGATCGTCGGCCCCTCACGGCCAACAGCACCTCCTCCTATGACAAGAACTACGGAGGAAATTATTTTGAAAACAATGATCTTAAGGCTTAGCAGGCCTCTGATTTTTTTATGTTCTTTAGGGTTTGCCAATTCTACTGCTGCCATTACCTGCGGTATACCGCTGCCTTTGGCATTCGGAGCAAATTCTTTCACCAGCCACCATGAGACAACAAAGCCCGCCGGTGCAATGATGAAGATCATCCAGGCATGCCAGTTCATAATGACCTCCAAAAGTTTCTCTCCCCAGGCAAATACCTTTGCGTACATAACTGCAATGAACCCTGTTATCACTGAACCTATCCAGAAAGGGATGGCCTGAAGCAAATTATACTTCAGTTGCTCGTTCCGGATATTATCGAAAGACTTCTTAAGGCTTTTACGGAAAAAGGAGATTATTTTCGGCATTTGTAGGTTTTGGGATGAAATTACGGTAAATTTTTAGAACTATATATCATTTAAAAATTTTGCAAGGATTAAAGTAAGGTTAACACTCAATACTTTTGGTATCCGAATGTCGGAATATCGTTTTTTAATCTCCAGCTTAAGCTGATCATATACTTCAACAATTAATTTTTCTTCTTTCCTGGAAATAATCAAATAATTTGCTGACGTTTAATTTTCTGAAATCCAATTCCATTGTGTAACAGTTTGCTTAAAGATAATATATTCCTGATGTAAATCCAACAATGAAAAAACCTCCGACTCATAATCGAAGGTTAATATTTTAAATATGATGATAATTTAAATCATTGGATCATCTGTAAGGCTGCATGAGCAGTACTTTTACTTATATTTCCGTATTCAGATCCCAATTTTCAAGATAATCATGTACATGCTTCAGCATCATACCGCCTAAAGAGCCGTCTACCACTCTGTGATCGTAAGAATGGGACATGAACATTAAGTTTCTGATCGCGATCACATCGCCATGCGGGGTTTCAAGAACGGCAGGCTTTTTAACGATAGCTCCGATAGCGAGAATAGCTACCTGTGGCTGTGGAATGATCGGCGTTCCCATAAGGTTACCGAAACTTCCCACGTTGGAGATCGTATAGGTAGCTCCCTGGGTGTCCTCCGGTCTCAGTTTTTTATTTCTTGCTCTGTAAGCCAGGTCATTGATAGCTTTGGCCAGGCCTGAAAGAGATAGCTGGTCAGCATTTTTGATGACAGGAACGATAAGGTTTCCATCCGGAAGGGCCGTTGCCATACCGATATTGATGCTTTTCTTTTTAATAATATGGTCACCGTTTACCGAAACATTGATCATTGGGAAGTCCTGGATCGCTTTTACTACGGCCTTTACAAAAATAGGCATGAAAGTAAGCTTTTCTCCTTCACGTTTTTCGAAGATCGCTTTATTTTTATCCCTCCATCTTACTACGTTGGTAACATCTGTTTCTATGAAAGAAGTAACGTGCGGAGCAATCTGTTTTGCTTTTACCATATTTTCAGCAATGATCTTCCTCATCCTGTCCATAGGGATGATCTCATCACCTGCTGAAACCGGGATGGTAGCTGCCGGAGCTGATGTGGATGGCTGTGGGGTGGCTGCCGGAACAGTTTGCTGCTGAACCGCCTGCTGCGGCTGGCTGCCTCTGTTGGCAATATAAGCTAAAATATCTTCCTTGGTGATTCTTCCTTCCAGACCGCTTCCTTTGATGGATTTTAGTTCGGATTCGGAAATGTTTTCCTGCTGGGCGATAGATTTTACAAGTGGGGATAAGTAAAGTTCCCCTGAAAATTCTACATGTGAAGCAACTTTTAAAGGCTCTTCGATGGTTTTTAAGGTCTCAGCATCCGGGCTGGCGGGCTGAGATTCAGTTTTCACTTCTTCTGATGCTGTGTTTCCGCCTTCTCCCTCAATTTCTAAAATAGCAATGGCTTCACCAACTTTTGCAACTTCATCTTTCTGCTTTAAGATTTTTACAATTTTCCCCGAAACGGGTGTCGGAACGTCTGAATCTACTTTGTCTGTTGCAATTTCTACTACGGAATCATCTTCTTTTACACTATCACCTTCGTTGAATAACCAGGTGATAATTGTCGCTTCCATAACACCTTCTCCCATGGAAGGAAGCAATAATTTGTATTCTGCCATTTTTAATTTTTAGATTTTGACAAATATATAAAAAAAATCGTTTTTTTTATGAAATATTTAATTTTAGGAAAATTCAATATAAATGTTTTCACCCACATTAAGGCCAAATAAAGTCTTGGCTCCGTTCTTTTTACTCCCTTTATAAATAGTCAGCTCCAGGAGCTGGCTATCATTGAATATCGCTGCTGATTGCCCATGGAACTCGGTTTCCCTTTCCCAGTCGGCAACTACTTCTGTATGGCTTGAGAATATTTTTGATAAGGACAGATTCCTGAATTTAATGGTGAAATTTTCGAATCCCTTGCCTGTAGTTTCAAAAAAATCTTTGCTAATATTTGAGATTATGTTTCCGAAATTATCAATATAGGTAACCTCTCCGATGATCATTTTTTCAGATTCATTGTAAACCGGTCTCGGGAACATCAGCTGTTTCGCAGACTTTATTTTTCTTCCGATCACTTCCGGAAGCCCGCCATTGGCCAGATGCACGGCTGCAGGAACAAAAACGTCGGTAGAAGTGAAGTTAACCACATCATCAAACCTGTTATTTAAAGTTATTTCATAGATGGCCTCAGGTTTGATATCAAAGAAAATAAGGCTCAATAAACCGTTATCGGCTGCCAGAAAATAAGATCCGTCTGCCTTGTAAAGGATGTTTTTTCTTGATTTATGATAAAAGCTGTCCACGGATAGTATATGGATAGTGCCCTTAGGGAAGTATTTATAGGCATTCCTTACAATATAGGACGTTTGTATAAGATTGAAGGCCTGAATTTCGTGGCTGATGTCAATGATACGAACCTCCGGATTCAGAGAAAGGATCTTACCTTTCACAGCCGAAACTCTGTAGTCTAAATTTCCGAAATCTGAAGTAAGGGTAATGATTGACATGGGTAACTGAGAAATGATAGTGCTGCAAATTTATTTAAAAATAAAGAAAAGCCTGAAAGATTGTGGATAACAATTTGACATAAATTTAAAAAAAAACTTTAATTTTAAAATCTAATATAAAAATATTTGCATGTTTGAATTAACGTATGATTTGGAAGATACTGATGCAAAAATCTTCTATGGAGTTAATAACCAATATTTCAATTTAATAAAATCAACCTTTCCGACCCTTAAAATCACAGGAAGAGACCATTATATTTTTGCAATGGGGAATCAGGAAGCCCTGGATATCCTCAAACAAAAGCTGGATGACATTGTAAAATTTATTTCTAAAAACAATTCCATAGAATTAAAGGATGTTGAAAATCTCCTCAATATAAGGGATGAAAATGAAAAACAGCTGGTATTTGATCAGGATATCATTGTAAAAGGTGTAAACGGTAAAATCATTAAGGCGAAAACCACCAATCTTAAAAGACTGGTAAAAGAAACCGAGAAGAAGGATATGGTTTTTGCCATCGGCCCGGCCGGGACCGGTAAAACCTATACGAGTGTGGCATTGGCAGCAAAAGCCTTAAGGGACAAGGAGGTTAAAAGGATCATTCTGACCAGGCCTGCGGTAGAAGCGGGGGAGAGCCTGGGATTTCTTCCCGGAGACCTTAAGGAAAAGCTGGATCCGTATTTACAGCCGCTTTATGATGCTCTTCGTGATATGATTCCGCATGAAAAGCTGGAAGGCTATATGGAGAAAAAGGTCATAGAGGTGGCTCCATTGGCATTTATGAGGGGAAGAACACTTGATGAAGCCTTTGTCATTCTGGATGAAGCACAAAACACCACCCATGCCCAGATGAAAATGTTCCTTACCAGAATGGGAATGAATGCCAAGTTTATTATTACGGGAGATCCCAGCCAGATTGATTTACCAAAAAACCAGCAATCCGGTCTTAAGGAAGCAATGAGGATTTTAAAAGAAGTAAAAGAGATCGGGTTTGTACATCTTACAGAGGAAGATGTGGTGAGGCATCCGGTGGTGAAGAAGATCATACTGGCCTACAACGAAGAGGAAAAAAGATTAAGAAATGATTAGCTATAAAATATCATATGCAGAACAAATGTTCTGCTTTTTTGTTTTGTAATAAATATCGTTAAGCGGTTTTTACAAAAGGCATGAAATTAATTAGTAACTTTGGTAAAGCAAATTTAAAATTATTAAAAAATGAAAAAACTATTATTACTGGGAGCTTTTGCATTTTTAGGAGGTGCAGCCCATGCTCAGGAAGGTTTTAAACTAGGTGGCCACATCGGTATTCCTGTTGCGGATGCCAGTGACGCTTCATCATTTACTTTGGGAATAGATGCTGCCTATATGTGGAACATCGTGAAAGGATTTGATCTGGGGGTGGCCACAGGGTATTCCCATTTCTTCGGAAAAGATAATTTTGATGACTTCGGCTTTATTCCCGTGGCAGTATCCGGAAAATACAGGTTTTCAGGTGCTCCGATATTTGTAGGCCTGGATCTTGGGTACGGAATTTCCGTGAAAGACGGAATAGACGGAGGATTCTATGCACAGCCAAAGTTCGGATATCAGATGTCTACAGGTGAATTGTACATAGGATACCAATCCATCAGCAATAAGCGTGATTTCGGACCTTATTACAGATCCAGCTGGACTGTGGGTGCCGTAAATATTGGTTATAATTTCTTCTTAAAGTAAATTACACAAAAAGAACGTTTTTAAACTCCAATTGCAAGATTGGAGTTTTTTTGTTCAAAAAATTGTCAAAAAAACAAAAGAACATACTGAGTACGATTATTGTTTGAAAAAGCTAATGTTTAGGGATGATTTTAATCACGTTAACAAATTTTAATATTAAGGGCAGCTGCTGTAAATTTGCCTTCAGAAAGTATTAAATTTTAAAAAAAATGAAAAAATTATTATTAGCTGGTGCAGTTGCACTTTTCGGGTTATCTAATGCTCAAATTGCTAAAGGAACAACTTACCTTTCAGGACAAGTAAACTATACTTCTACTCAGGACAACAATACTGATGCTAAAACAGAAGATTTCAAGATTGTTCCTACTGTAGGGTATTTTGTGGGTACTAACATCGCTGTTGGTTTAGGTGTTGGATATGTTAACGGATCCACTACTCAGTATATTAATAATGCGAAAGTTAAAAATACTACTGATGCATTCGTAGTAGCTCCATTTGCAAGAAAATACTGGACTTTGGGTGAAAAATTATACATCTTCGGTCAGTTAGAAGTTCCAATGGCATTTGGAAAAGATAAGAGAGAAGCTGATGCACCGTATGCGGACTCTGAAAACAAATTCACTTCAATCGGAGTTAACGTTAAGCCAGGTTTAGATTATTTCTTGAACAAAAACTGGTCTATCGAAGCTACTATCGGTGAATTTGGTTACAACAACTTCAAATACAAAGATGCTGATAAGAGCACAGATAACTTTAACTTCGGTTTAAACTTATCTTCTGTAACATTTGGTGTTAAATATGTTTTTGCTAAATAATAAACGAAACATACAGGTCAAGGAGGCTGTCTCAAAAGGACAGTCTTTTTTCTGCTCATGTTTTTTTTAATCCATAT
>NZ_JBGCUR010000004.1:0-141846 GCF_041361455.1 Chryseobacterium gossypii
ATCCTTTTTTGCATAGTTTAAACTATTTAATCCATTGTTTAAATAAGTACCAATTTAAAGTACCCATTAAAATTGTAATAATGATAAAGAGAATATTAAGGTTTCCATTATCAAAAAAATAAATTGTTATTGTATATAGTCCCATAATATATAATATATGAAACCAAAACTTATTCCCATAGATTTTTACAAAAAAAAATAAAATCATATAGGCAGGTAAATATATGGAAACAGCTAAGAATAAAAAGTCATAAATAAAAATTAGTTGAATTAAAAAACCATAAGAATAATTACTGTCTTGTAAGTTGTAAAGTTTATATAATTTAATATCGCTTTCCGAATTTGATAAATATCCAAATATGAATTGGAAAACATTTTTAACAATAATGGCAATATACATAATGCCAACAAGTTTCAGAAAATTATTCAGGGGCTTCATATATTTAAATTAATTACAACCTAAAGAACTCAATAATGCGTTGCCTTTTAGATAACTCCTAACTTTATTATAGTTTGGTCTATAAGTAGTTTCTGGTATTTTATTAGCATTTCCACCTCTATCATTTATATATTTTGCTAATTTATCTTGCATACCTCTCCATAACTGATCAGCTCCATAAAAGGCAGAAACTTCAATCAAATAATTAGCTAGATTTGGGCTATTTGTTGCTACTTGTGATACCCTGTCGACACCTCTTGTATAAATATACATAGTATTATCACTTGAATCTATATAATAGCCAAACAATCTGTTTCCAGCGACAGGGTGGATACCATCATATCCCATGCTCATCGGGGCTTTTATTGTTGAAAACACCCATGCCTTAGGTCCAAAACCACTACAAATTACTGTTCCGTTATCAATTGGAATTTCAATATGAATAAGTGCACCTAAAGGATCTGATGAATTCCATAAAGCAGTATCATTAATCCCATAATAGCTGTCAGCAATTGGTGTAAATTTCTCTGCAAACAAATTTAAATTAAGTCTAAAAAAGTTAAAAAACTCTTCGGGTGTATATTTTTGAGTACTATTTGGTTTATTAGGCAAGGAATTAATATGTATTGGAAACACATCCATATTTATTCTAGCACTTGCTCCATCGTCTAAATCTGTAATTTGCCAATTACTCCACCAACTTGTCTGATTTTTAATATTTTGAAGCTTCGTTTTAACGCTTTGAGGAACTTGATGCGTTGCAACATCTTGCCACTTGGGCAATTCACCACATGGCATATCTAATAATAAATTTGGATTCTGTATTACGGCATCGTTCAAAGCATTCAGTCTATTAAAAAAGTTTTGAAAATCTTGTGTATCGCTTTCAAATGATAGATCTAAAACCCACTTTGCAAATTTAAAATTACTTAGTTTTACATCGGGATTTGTATTATCTTGTGTTTTAAACCAATTCCCTATTAAATTTAATCTTTGCGTCAAAAACTCATCCCCTCCATTTACCTTAAAATAATCTCTAATGGCAAACCAAATAGGACTATAAGAAGCTAATTGACTTGCGTTCATATTCAAACCCAACAAATATTGCTGAACCTGTTTACTAAGTAGCATATCAGCCTGACATTGCATATCATCTGTAGGACACATATCAAACATATCATCAAATGATGCAAATAAGAATGTATTATATGGATTTGTGTTAGGATTATATGTGCCACCTCCTCCACCAGAACCTCCTCCTGTTCCGGAACTACCAGTTCCAGTTCCTCCCCAGCCACCACCTGAGTCCGAACCACTCCCACCTCCAGTGCTACCACTTCCGCCATCATCACAATGATTGTAAGCAGCTATTATTTGTGAAGGTTGGGCAGCTTGACCTGTACCTAATGCTTCACAACTACCATCACCATATGAGTGGTTACCACCAGCAGTACAGGGATTTGTTTCGTAAACATACTCCCAACAACCTTCATAATATGAGTAAGTTGATCCTTTTCCTAACTGAGAAATGTTATTGATTATATAAGTTTTTATTTTTCCATTTAAATCAATCGTTGCTCCGTTCAGGTATTGATCTTTTTCTTGCTTAGACAGACTATATTGGATCAATATTCCTGAATAGGTATGATCTGCATTTTCTCTTAAAACAAGATTTTCAACAACATTATTAGGGAAAATCCTTGACACTGGAAATGTATAAGTCTTATTATTTGTCCCGTCTGTAATTTCCAATACCCTATTGGTTTCAATAATAGCACCTTCTAAAATTGGATCTTGAGGATTTATAGTTTTTCCAGTTGTTTGACGGAAGAAATTAGTTTTGAGCTTGTCAACTTCTTGAAAAAGAGGAACTTTATTTTCAAATTGTTCTTTGTTAAGAACAGCAATGTTGTAATTATATTTTGGCTGATCTTCCTGCTCTAAAACTAAACTTTCATTTCTACAGGATTGTGTAAATAAAAAGAGGAATAGGAAAAAACCTATTAATTTGAAATGATTCATTGTCATTTTATAATTTATGGTTACTTTTTGTTTTTATTAACGGCGAAGATAATTAAAATATTAATTTGTTTTATAAGTATTTTCACGGTATTTAAGGTGGTTTCAAAATAAGATTTTCCTTCATTGATATTGTCATTTATTTCAATTATTTTATTGTCACTGCTAAAATTACAATTGGCAAACGACAAAACTTGTCGTATTATAATTACTTTTTAAATTATTTATAATCATATTCAAACTTGTACATTGAGCTATTTCCTTGCTTTATTTCAGTAATATAGTTATCTGTATTATTGTTGATTGTATAGTTCACAGTAGTGTTAGAACAGATAATTTTATTTTCTTTGTGTGGTCACCCTCGTTTCATTACATATAAAACTTATAAATCCAATAAAAAATATCTTTATATTTGGACTTATACATTATTAATAGTAAACTTTTGGAAAACATTAATCATTCAGAATGGTACGGAAGAGAGTTTAAATCCCAAAAAATACAAGAATGGGAAAAATCTCCTCTTTAAAAATTTATTAGAAAATAATTATCAAAGGTATTTGGCTGATAATGCAGGGATTTTTTTAAGTGATAATGATTGCCATTTAGTTATTTCCAAACTAAAACTTGGCAGTGAGCTGGAAACTGATTTTATAACTTTATCAGATGGCTCTAGTAATGGAAATATTTTTGAATTTATTGAAATCAAACAACCATCAGCTAAATTATTTACGGATAAGGGATTAATTTAGGTATTCCATTTTGGCCGGCTTCTTAAGTCGTTGCCTATTTATTGAATCAAAAGGTATAGAATGGTATAATAGAAAGTTTGTTCCAAGATATCGCCAATCACATTGTATGCTTTATTATTTACTATAGTAATAATGTTTAGTCTGAAAGGAGATAGAATATTAGAGCTGCCAATGGATGTGATAAAAGTTGCCGCACCGTTGATCATCTATTTTGTACTGATGTTTTTTGTAAGCTTCTTCATTAATAAATCTCTAAACATCTCCTATGATAAAATGCCTCAATCGCATTTACGGCTACTGGCAACAACTTTGAATTGGCGATAGCAATGGCAATAGCTGTTTCGGAATTCATTCTCCACAAGTTTTCGTAGGTGTTATCGGACCTTTGGTGGAAGTTTCTGTGCTTATCTTATTGATAAAAGCCAGTTTGTGGCTGAAGAAAAAATATCATCAATATATCCTATATATTTAAAATCTTGTGGTAAATCAATATATATAAGGCCTACCCTATTATTTTATTTTGATGACCCTAAGTTTTTGCAAAAAGACCATCGTCTGAAAACCCATATCCCATTCGAACCACCTTGTTGCATTATTAGGTCTTTGAGGATGTTTATGGTGATTATTGTGATATGCCTCCCCCCAGAAAATAAAGTCAAAAGGCAGAATATTTTTTGAAGTATTGGTTAACTGATAATTCTGATATCCGAATTTGTGAGCCCACCAGTTAACCGCCATCCCTTGTAAAGAACCCATTATGATAGTTGCGGGAAGAAAAAGCCATTGCCACCAGGCTGTTATTAATAAAGCATATATAATGATGTATATCGCAATCCAACAGAATCTTGTAATATAATTGTGTGCAATTTTATCAAATCTCTCCCAATCCGGAAGATCCTTTTTATATTTTTCTGCAGCATCTGTCTTTCCTATATAAAGATTAAAATAGTTGTTTCGTGTCGTCCACATCATCATAAAAGGATTTGGATCATTATGTGGTGAGTGCGGATCTTCCGCTTTATCGGTATGTGCGTGATGAAGACGATGCATTAAGCCGTAAGTATAAGCACTGATATAGGAAGATCCCTGGGTAAAAAAACAGCCTATATAAAACATTCTTTCCCAGAATTTCGACATTGTAAAAAGATTGTGTGCCGCATACCGGTGATGAAAAACAGACTGAAAAAAAAGTGATGCATACCAATGGATGAGTATAAAAATAAATATTGCCATAATTGTATAAATTAAAATGAAAGATTTCTTGTGGACGTATTACGGAAGGCAAAGAAAAATTATGCTTTATTATAAGCTACTATTCACAGGAAAATTTATTTTCATTCTGCAATATCTCTTGTAAGATACAACAATAAATGTGAAATAGTTTTAACTTTATTAAAAGTGATCAAATCATTACATAAGTTTTAGAAAATGTAATATAATAACAACTCTTCTTGAAAACTTAAATGAATTAAGGCACTATGGATATAAAAAGATAAATCAAAAAAATTCCAACCAAAACACTCCCCTGCATAATATTAGTCTTACCTGTTGCAAGTGACACCGTAATGATAAACAAAGAAAGTCCTAAAAGCACAGTTGACTTAATATCTATGCCCAGTGTCATTCGTATTCCGAAAATAACAGATATAATAGCAATCGCGGGAATACTTAAACCGATACTTGCCAGTGCAGAACCAAATGCAAGGTTTAACGACGTTTGTATCTGATCGTTCTTTGCCGCTCTGAAAGCAGCAAGCCCTTCCGGAAGAAGAACAATTCCGGCAATAATGACTCCGACTATCGATTTTGGTGCTCCGAATGATAGAACAATATGTTCTACATCTTTGGACAGAAGTTTTGCCATCAGCACAACTATTCCCAGACATAAAACTAACATAAAGCAACTGACAAGCATTTTTTTTCGGGAAAGTTCCCTATTGCTGCTTTGCTCCTGTTGATCTGCCAGCAGTTTGTTTTGTGGTGATATGAAAAAGCTTCGGTGTCTCATAGTTTGCACCATGGTAAATCCAAGGTAAAGCGCCAGTGAAACCAAAGCAATAAAAAGCAATTGGAAAGAAGTATATTCGCCACCTGTATGGCTTACCGTATAATTCGGCAAAATGAGAACAAAAACTACAACCGCAGTCAGCGTTATTAAGGCCGTGCTTACACCCTGTAAAGTAAAAGTCTGCTCCCTATATCTCAATGATCCTATGACAATACAAATACCGATGATCCCCGTAAGGATAATCATCACTGCAGCAAAAACAGTATCTCGTGCGAGCGTAACGGTCTCAAGACCTTCTGCACCCATCATAATTGAAATTATCAACCCCACCTCTATAACTGTAATTGCAAATGCAAGAAGCAAGGTTCCGAAAGGTTCGCCTACTCTATGGGCTATAACTTCGGAATGGTAAACTGCTGCAAGAACACTTCCCAAAAGTAATACACTAAGGACAAGCGAATAATACCCTGAAGAAAATGCTGCACTAGCAAAATAAAATATCCATGCCAGAACCGGGATTAGAATTGTCCAACCAGAAAGATATTTTTTTTTGATCATCTGCTTATATCTTAATTTTAGTCATTGTTACATTAATCTTTCTTCTTAATGTTAAGAAAGCGGTACAGAAAGACCACATCTCCTGTATAGGCAGATTTAGCCTGATCTTTAATATTCAGCCTAGCTCCTACCACAACTTTTACAGTACCTTTGAGGTTGTTGACGGTTTTAATAGTTGCCTCAAGACTTACTTCATCATTAACTTTCACGGGCTGACCAAACCTGAGACTTTCTATTCCGTAATTGATTTCCATACTGATATTTCTCACCTCTGCAATCTGCTTCCAGAGATAAGGAATCAGCGAAAGTGTTAAATAGCCATGAGCAATGGTAGAATGATAAGGACTTTCTTCTGCCGCTTTCTTCTCATCGGTATGAATCCACTGATGGTCTAATGTGGCATCTGCAAACCGATTGATCTGTTTCTGATCGATCCTATGCCATAAAGAAGTTCCAACCATAATTCCTTCCAGAGATTCGTATTCGTCAAAATTGTTAATAATGATCATTGTATTCTATATTTAATGGAAGAATATGATAACAGATTAAAAAAATAGTACATCATTAAAACCTCTCACAAATAGCAAGAGGCTGTTGAACATGAAAAAAATCGCTGTAACCAATATTAATCATATTTAACACAGCCAAGTGTGGTAAAAGCATAACGATATAGGTATGATGATACAGCGCTTTTGCTTACATAAATAACCTCAACTATGCCAGTTTCACATTGACAGCATTTAAGCCTCTGTCACCCTGTTGAATAGTATAATTCACTTTATCATTTTCACGGATGGATCCTGAAACCAATCCTGAAGAATGTACAAATACGTCCTTACTCCCGTCTGCAGGAGAAATAAATCCGAAGCCTTTCGCTTCATTAAAAAATTTTACTGTACCTTGTTGCATTGTAATTATTATTAAATTGTGTATATAATCTGTAAACTTTACAGCGTTATTATTAAAATGTACCGACAGGCATAGTAAAACCTATAAGACTTTGGATATTTTTTAAATCCATGTGTTCGTCTGCCGTACAAAATGAAATTAAAGAACCTTCACTTCCCAATCTCCGGATCATTTCCATTCTTCGGATATAGGTTTGAGGAATAGCAGGAAGGTCAAAGTTTATAATATGAAATAGTTTATCCAGATCAATTCCTTTTGCTGCAATATCTGTCGTAATCAAAGCTTGAATTTTTCCGCTTCTGAAATCATCCAATACATTATTTTTAGTAATCTGTGTTCTGTTTCCGTGAAGCCATCCTGTACTGATTCCGGCATTTTCCAGCTGCTGTACCAGCTCATCAGCAGTATATTTACTGTGCGTAAAAACCATGAATACTTTTATTTTGCTATTTCTGAGCATATCTATCAAAAGTCCGGATTTATCCCTTTTTTCAATAAAATATACACATTGCGAAATACTTTTTATTGATGCCGACCTAGTATCTATTACAATCTCCACTGGGTTTTTAAGAAAAGAGGAAACAGATTTTTTCAAATAATCTGAGGTTTCTGCACAAAAGATTAAGGCTTGTATATGGTTAGGAATTAGTTTCCGAATATTCTTTATTCTGTTTATTGATGTTTTTCCAATCATTTTATCTGCATCATATAAAACCATAATTTCTAACTTGGAAAAATTGATCGGTCTTTTTTCCATAATCTCTAACAGCCCTTCAGGGGTGGCAATCAATATGTCTATTCTCTTTCTGAAGGCAGCTATCTGACTTTCCAATGATTCTCCATCATTAATTCGAAATGGTAAAAGAGAAAGATATTTACTGCATAGCTTAATTTTTTCTTCAATCTCAACGCCAATTTCATCTTTAGGAACAATTATTAGAACCCGGACATTAGTATGTTCAGTAGGATTTCTACCCAACAATTGTAATATGGGTACTGTAAAAGCTAATTTTTTTCCGCTTCCTTTGGGTGCAGAAACCAAAATATCTTTTCTTTTTAAAATACTTGGAATTACTGCGTTCTGTATTTCAGTTGGTTGAGAATATCCTGACTCTGTAATTGCTCGGATTATGGGATTGATTAATTGTAGATTCTTGAAATTTATCATAAATTTTGCAGTTTCCGATCTTTTTTTTGGCAGGTGCATTTTTAATGAATTAATTGTATTGATGAAAATTAATATTAATTCCATGTACTTTTTCATCACACTAAACTTTCCCTCTTTTCATTGAAAGCTAAAATAATAGTCTTTCTTAAAGAAATCAGTTGACAATCGGGCATCTGAAAAAGCGAAACTGAATGATAAAAATTTGATTTAAATTATTGCAGAATAGCAGAGGCAGGAACCTTTTTTATTAATACTTTGCAAATGTATAATAAAATAACCCAATAATAATATAATATAAATAACTGATTATCAAAAATATATTTGTAACTTACGCACTGTAAACGTCAAAAAGATACACTAAGCGAAATAATCTCCCCAATTCTATAATTTGCAAAAAATCGTCAGCTCGGGGGACAAGAGAGGGACAAATAATTATGAAATAAGTGTAAAAAGATAAATCGCCAATGAAATTGATATTGTGTAAACGGATGATAATCAAAGTTTTGGTTTGTTTAGGTTTGTTTTGTTTATATTTTTACTTTCCGATACAAAAAGTAAAAATAACTGATAAACAGATATTTATGCTTTCTGAGGGACAATGGGGTAACAGAATTCCACAAACTAATAATATTTATTACAAAGGTAGTGATATTTTAAAAATAACTCAATAATAATTGAAAAGACATTTCAAATCGATCTCAATGTCAGTAAGATCATTTCAGCAAACAATGAGGATTTCCCGCTGGTTCTATAAATTATACCATCTTGAATAAATCTGGTGATTAGTGATGAATTCCTTAGTGTTGAGGATGTATGCCAAAGGAATGAGCACACGTGCGATAAGCGAGTTTATCCGCGAAATGTATGCCATGGAGATCTCTGCGACTGAAATTTCACGTATTACCGAAAGTGTGCTCCCCGCAGTAAATGAGTGACGTAGCGGCCTTTGGAAGCTATTTATCCCTTTGTATTCCTGGATTGCATGCATTATAAAGTCCGACAGAATGGCACGGTTGAATCTAGAGTCATTTATAACATCCTGGGTATTGGAATGGACGGACGCAAAGACCTAATAGGACTTTATAGCTCAGAAAACGACGGGACAAAGTTCTGATTATCTGTTCTGACAGACTTGAAACAGCGCGGTGTCGAGGATATCCTGATAGCGTGTATCGATGGACTTAAGGGGTTTCCTGAGGCTATAGAGGCTATTTTTCCAAAAACTAAAGTGCAGTTGTTGGGAATAAATCTCTTATTCGAAAGAATTATAATGTGATTTTGTTATGAGTATAATCATAAGGATATATTATTATATACTATACCTTTGAAAAACTATAATAGTTGTAGTCAATCTCTACACTTTCTACAACCTTACCCTTCTTAATTGAGGGGTTTTAATTTGTAGTGGATATTGTCTAGTCGTCTTTAATAACTGATATTTATTACAACGCTTTACTATTAAGTCCAATGTCAGCAATTTTACTCAGTGTTTTATCGCATTTTTTTTCTTCATTTAGAGTTGCTAAAAGATTTTTTAAGCATACATTTTCCTTAAGAATTTTTGCATAGGCAGCTAGCGTCCCATACGTTGAAATCTCATAATGTTCTACTTTCTGTGCAGCAGCTATTATGCCTGCATCCCTTACAGAGCCAGGCTCAGTTTCTTGCATAATGCTCTTTCCTTCATCAAGCAGTCCTTGCATGGCATCACATTTTTTCGCCTGAGCCTTCTTTTTCAGCGATTTAAAACACTCTTCAAGCCTTTTTACGTGGACTTCAGTTTCTAGAAGGTGGTTTTCAATAGCGAGTTTGAGTTTCTTATCTGTTGCATTTTTATGCATTTTAGGTAAGTTTTTTACCAATGCCTTCTCTGCCCAATAGATGTCTTTTAACCCATCTTCAAACAGATCTTTCAATCCTTTAGACGCATTTTTTTTCGCTGGTGTTTTTCCTCTCTTTGTGGTTGAGGTTGATTTTGAAGATGTTTTTTTTGATACGGTTTTAGTTGTCATAATATTAGATTTAGTGTGATAATCTTAACTGCTGCAATTCTAAGACCATTTCTGTCTTAATATGACCCAGCTCATAAATTGATAACAAACCGATCACATACATTAGAATAAAAATGTTACGCTATGAAGCCAACATGAGTTTTTAACACACACAGGGGCATGTAAATAAGAGTTCGTAACTTACTTCTTTACTAACTAGCTAATTATGAATAAGGTAATCGAACAAGAAGCCGGCACTGTTCAATTTGAACAGCTCATCAAGCGGGGTTGCGGCCTGGACGTTCATGAAAAGAACGTTGTTGCAGCCATAGATGGCGAAGGATTGGTCAGGGAGACCAGGACTTTCAATACTTACACCTGTTCTTTGAATGATTTACGCGATTGGTTACGGCGGCATGGCATCAGCCATGTTGCGATGGAGAGTACAGGCGTTTATTGGAAGCCTGTTTTTAACATCCTTGGTGAAGATTTCAAAGTGATCCTGGTCAATGCCCGGCACCTGAAGAATGTTCCCGGACGGAAGACAGATAAGAAAGACAGCCAGTGGATCTGCAAACTATTGCTTGCAGGTTTGTTGAAGGCCAGCTTTATCCCTGAGGAAAAGATCCGTCAGTTAAGAGACCTGAACCGCTACAGTACCAAGCTTACCGGGCAGCTTGCCTCTTAAAAGAACCGGATCCAGAAGATCCTTGAAGATGCCAACATTAAGTTGAGCAGTGTTGTCAGCGATACATCGGGGGTTGTGGCCACGGGTATCATTGAGGGGTTAATGAGCGGACGGGAGGATCTGGAAGTTTTGATCGATGAACTTTATCATGGTAAGCTCAAGGTGAGCAAAGCAGAGTTACTACGGGCGATTACAGGCAGGATGACCGATCATTACCGTTTTATGCTGAGGCAGATCAAACACCATATGGCCTATGGAATCTCAGATTGCAGTACTACGGCAAGAAGTGGAACGGCTTCTTGAACAGGATAGGGAAAGCATAGAACTTTTAAAAACGATTCCGAGTATTAATACATTGATGGCCGTTAAGATGCTTGCAGAGATGAGGGCCAAGGTTGAAGAGACTTTTGGTAACCCCAAGCGACTGGCCAAATGGACTGGAATATGTCCAGGCAACAACGAAAGCGGCGGCAAGAAGATGAGCGGGTGCACGACACATGGCAACAAGTACCTTAAGAGTTTGTTGGTAGAGGCTGCCTGGACGGCCACAAGAACTAAAGGGACTTATCTGCGGGCCAAGTACGACAGCATGGCGGGACGCAAAGGACTTAAAAGGGCGCTATTGATAATAGGACACAAGATCCTGAACGCAGCCTATATTGTTCTGACCGCCAGGCTGTCCTACATGGCTTATTCTGTGGAAGAGTTTGAAAAAAGACGTAACCAAAAACGTATAACACATTTGCAAAATGAATTAAAAGGGTTGGGCGTAAGCGTCTGATCCTGAAAATGAAAGCCGATTTTTTTACTGGTGGGTTAGACCCCGCTTATGAAACAGGTGTTGCACAGCTAAGCACACAGGGTTGAGCTTGGAGCTCGAAGATGAAATTTTACAACTCTTGGCTGTGTTTTTTATTAATTGAATTATAAACCCGTTGACTTTCAATAGTCGACATGAATTATTTATAGATGAAAAGGAATTTATTTGACAGGTTTGCGGATTGGGCGGTTTGCTTTACAGGTAGTGCAGTTGCTTTTATTGGAGCGAGTTTATTGGTAATCATATGGGCAGCTACTGGACCGATATTTAAATTTTCAGAAGTTTGGCAGATGGTTATCAATACAGGGACTACCATTATTACTTTTTTGATGGTGTTTTTAATTCAAAAAGGACAAAATAAAGATTCTAAAGCAATTCAAATCAAACTCAATGAACTGATTGCTAGCCATGAACAAGCCAGTAATAAAATGGTTGATATTGAAGATCTTACAGAAGAGGAACTCGATGAACTCCATAAATTTTATGAAAGGATTGGAAAAGCTCCCAAAAGAAAATCTGAACCTCGCAAGAGTAATCCTGATGATGGACACACTAAAGTTCGCTATAAGTAATTTTGAGATTAAAAGTTGGTGTTAGAAATAATGAATGGTAACTAAATGCTAAGTATATCAATTATTTTGTGAATCGTCTCTTTTGAGCTCCCTTTCAATTTCGTCGATTTCCGGTAGCGGTAGAAAGAAGCTTTCTCTAATATACTCTAATATACTTTTATTTGTCTTGCTATTTATTTTTCTGATGAAAAGCTGGTTACCAGATTTGAGAGATGCAATTAAATCTTCAACATACAGATCTTTGTTAAAAAAAGCTTTTTCAAATATTGCTCTTTTATCATCATTCACAATAATGTCATTAAAAGATGTGTTCATAAGAACAGTCTGAAAAAAAGATTCGGCAGGTAAAAAAGTGTGTAGGTAGTAATCTTCAAAGTCCATTACTTTTTTATTGCTTGTTAAGAAAGCACAGGTTTCTCTTGTAAACATAAACCATTTCCCACCAATATAGGGTACTACTCCTTTCATAAATTCTCTTTTATAGATGAATGAGGAGATCATATAGGCTAATTCAGTGAAATGATTCTGTATTCTTTTCAGGGTATCTGGTCTGTAAAATTTCTGGTCATAGTAGAATAGATAATTCCGGCCGTTATTTACGGTAAGAAAATTACGTATGATCGGCTGGGATTTCAGGGGATAATCTTCACCACTGAGATTGATGAAATAATCCCATTCGCAGCTTGCGTTTAAGAGAAACTCCATTGCATTAAGCTCTGCCTGGATCATACTGAAGCCACCTGAAACAATATTCAGACTTTCTAGAATAAAAACATTAGGAAATTGTGTTATATAGAGCTGTATTTCTTCTGTAAAAGAGTCTTGGGCCTTTCTATCAATATGAATAAGATAGAACTGATCTTTTGTATAAATTTTCTGAAACATTGCCTTGAATACATGAGGCTTATGATGAATCATAATAAAATAGGCAATTTTTATATGCGGTGTTGCATATGATTTCAGGGTCTGGGTCTGAGGTTGGGTATTGGGAAAAGCAGTTTGCATTTTGGGAAGCTTAAAATCATCCGCATCTGCAAACAATTCGATTAACGTGCGGAAGGTATAAATAAATTTTTGATAATCAGTTAATTAAATGTAGTTTTGTTTGTTTTTTTTATCGTAGGTTTGCAAAACATTTATAAAACAGGTCTCTGCCTTTGCTATTCTGTAATAGTTTAAAATCACAATTTTCTTTTCCAGTTTTGCTTTTCCAGCTACCCATTTATAATCTTGATTTCATGAGTAAAAAGTCGAAGATTGTAAAAATCCTACTGTCAATAGGAATGATATGTTATTGCTGATCATAAATAATATTGAATGATATTATTACCGATAAAGCAAGCAAAATGATAAACCGGAAAAGTAGTCTTTATTTGTTTATCCTTACACCAACTCAAATTCTGATAAACAGATTTGCTTACCAACTACCGGAAGACCGGAATTTATAATGAGTTTTAAAAATTTAAACTTAATCAATCCCATTGTTCGTGCCGTAACGGAAGCCGGATATTCCAGGCCCACCGAAATACAGAGTACTGCAATTCCACATATTCTGGGAGGAAGGGATATCATAGCATGTGCACAAACCGGAACCGGGAAAACTGCAGCATTTGCTATGCCTATATTACAGTTGCTGAAAAGACATAATCCTGAACATAAAGAAATACGTACTTTAATTCTCACTCCAACCCGGGAACTGGCGATACAGATAGAAGAAAACTTTAGCATTTACAGCAAATATCTGCCTTTATCCCAACTGTCTGTTTTTGGAGGTGTTTCAATAGGCGGCCAGCTTGCTGCCCTGAGAAAAAGAGTGGATATTCTTGTAGCAACACCAGGAAGATTACTGGATTTGGTGGATAAAAGACATATTGATCTCTCTAAGATTGAAATATTGGTTTTGGATGAAGCAGACAGAATGCTTGATATGGGATTCGTAAATGATGTAAAAAAGGTGTTAGCCTTAATTCCCAGAAGAAGACAAACCTTATTTTTTTCTGCCACCATGCCGTTAAGTATAAAAAGGTTTGCTGCAAGCATTCTTAATAATCCTGTTGAGGTTACCGTAACTCCTGTATCTTCAACTGCACAAACGGTAAAGCAGTCTGTATATTTTGTAGAGAAAAAAGATAAAACAGACCTGCTAATTGATATATTACAGGAAAAAAGTACTGTCAGATCATTAGTTTTTACCCGTACCAAACATGTCGCGAATAAACTCGTTCAGCAGTTAGAAAACGTGGGAATTTTTGCAGCAGCTATTCATGGAAATAAATCACAGGCAGCCAGACAAAATGCGCTTGATGATTTTAAAAGCAGCAGAATTAATGTATTGGTAGCTACAGATATTGCAGCAAGAGGTATTGATATAGATGACCTTCCAAATGTTGTTAACTATGAGCTTCCTAATATCCCGGAAACCTATGTTCACCGGATTGGCAGAACAGGAAGGGCAGGAGCAGAAGGTACTGCTATTTCGTTTTGTGATGCAGACGAGCGCGTAGACCTTAAAAATATTCAAGAGCTGATTGGCTTTACAGTACCGGTCAGATCATTTTATAAATAAATTCTGTAGCGTTTACAGAACATACTATTCAATTTTTAATAATAATTACAATGCAACAAGGCACCGTAAAGTTTTTCAATGAAGCAAAGGGCTTCGGATTTATTACTCCAGCAGATGGAAGTAAGGACATATTTGTACATTCTTCAGGATTGAGCGTAAGTGCAATTCGTGAAAATGATAAAGTCGTTTTTGATGTACAAAAAAGCGACAAGGGCTTAAATGCTGTCAATGTAAAATTGGCATAATTTAAACTTGATGTAGATATTTCAAAAGATAATTTTTTGCAATTTCAGTTTCATAATTTTATATTTTTTTACAAATTCAGAATCCGGGCTATTTGTTTGGATATGGTATTTGAACGGACATTACTATAAATACATTACTTTTTATTTTCACGATGTTCATTAGCCTCTCGCTTTATGTGAGAGGTTTTTAAGGAAAGAATACAATCAGCTTAATATAAAAACAAAAGAGAATGACTGTCATCAACAATTTTATTGAATATAAAGCTCTGGAAGGTAAAATGATAGGAACTTCTGCCTGGCATACAATACATCAGGCTCAGATTGACAGATTTGCAGAAGCAACTCTGGATTATCAGTGGATTCATACTGATAAAGAAAAAGCAGAAAAGGAAGGCCCTTTTAAATCCACTATAGCTCACGGTTACTTAACATTATCACTGATTCCTTATCTCTGGAAACAAATTGCAGAGGTGAGAAATGTAAAAATGGAAATCAATTACGGGATTGAGAATCTTAAATTTGGGCAGGCTGTTCTGGTGGATAGTGAGGTGAAGCTACAGGCCTCTGTAAAATCGGTAACAGATCTCAGAGGAACGGTAAAGGTAGTGGTAGAAGCGAAGCTTCTTATAAGAGATCAGGCCAAACCTGCTTATGTAGGAGATGTTATTTTTCTTTATCATTTCATATAGAATCATAATGATCTAAGCTTATCACAAAATAATGTTCAATTGTTTTTTGTGCTTCTTTGCACATTGATAAAAGGTCATCCCTGGATGTGTTCTCAAAACTGAAGTCATCATGGGTTTTCACAATATATTCGGTGACGATTTCAATATTCATTACATCGAGTTCTGTTACATCGGTTTTCAGCCTGTGTTCTTCTTTAAAAAAAGGAATTTTACGGAAAATAGTATCGTTAAACCGAAAAAGATGTATTGTTTTCACTGCAAAAATATTTAATAAGATGAAAATTAAGTTTGAGGTTTATTTTGGAAGCTTATCTCTCATTTTCCTATTGATCCATCTTTTGGATAAGGTACGTTCTGATGGTAATGGGTACATACCGCCTGAAAGAAAGTATAGTAAGCTGTTCCAAAAATTATTTTTTCTGTAGAATTCATGACTGTAGTTTGTTAATACTTTTAAGTACTCATGTTCGTATTCCTTTGCTTCCTGTAATGTGTAGTTTTTCGGAATATCCTTAATTATATCCATAGCGGTTTGGCTAAAGATTTTTGGGGAGTGTTTTTCTATAAAGTCCAATTCAAGCCTGCACATACCGATAAGTGGGATGAGTAAAGAAAAAATTTCATCATAAAAATTGCAAATAGTGGTCTTCCATGATAATCTTTCTTCTTCCGGTAAAACCTGAATAGCCAATTGGGTGATTTTTTTATGGCTCACTTCCAGTTCATCTGTATAGACTTTGTTTTGCTGCCAGAATATGGGTGAATTGATGGTGTTTTTTTTAATAATATTCTCCAGTATAAATTCAAACTGCATTCTAATATTTTTGATGTTCTCGCTCATGTCTTCTAAAACAGATTGCCACAAATTATGCTGGCTTAAGCTGCAGTACGTACTGAATACCAATCTTGATCTGTTAGTAAGTTGCTGTAATTCTTTTAACATTCTAAGAATTTCTGTTGCATCCCTTTCCAGGGTGATATTGGCATTCCTGATATAGAATAAAGCAACAAACTGTGAGTAATAGGCTCTTCTTGTAATGTTTTTTTTATTTCGGAATCCTAATCTCTTCTTGGGGTGTTTAGTTCGCTTTTTCATTAGAGTTTTATTGTAAATCTTTTTTCTTGATAATCCCTTTTTCAAAGGACTTTTGCTGTATGATAAGGGAAATAAGATACTGTCTTAAATCTTTGATTGTAATATTTTTCTCTTTTGCAGAAAAAAATAGTGGAGTTTCGTCTAAAAGTTCATACAGTTCAGGAAATTCTTTTTGAATTTCAACCGTTTTTTTTAATATCTTTTTTGTTAAAATAGATATGGTATTTACATTATTATTCATAGCCGCTTTTTATTATTGTTACTATCATTTTAAAGCGTTTATTTCCTTTTATAGAATGAGATTTATGGGCGGGAATGATAATGCATTCACCTTCTTCCATAAAATAAGACGCTCCGTCTATTATAACTTCTGCTTTACCTTCAATAATCTGTGCAACAGCGTCAAAAGGAGAAATTTTTTCGGGTAATCCTTCTTTGTCATCAAACGACAAAGCGCTGATAGTACCGGTTAGTTTTTCCAGGATCGTCTTGCTGACTACAGAATTTGGAATGTAATCTACAATCTGGCTGGTAATATATACTTTTGATTTCTCAAGTTCTTTATGATTCATCACGGTTGGTTTAAGCATAAAAAGAGTAGAAGGTATTGTAAATAAAAGGGATAGAACTGTCTAATATTCCATCCCTTTTTCCAGTTAAAACTTTTGATGAATATGTCTTTATCATAAGTTTTAACTGTCCTTGAAAACAATTTATGAAAGATTAATTTCTTTGATAATACTGAGAACTTCTTCACGGTTTTTCCTTAATCGGTTTCCGATTCTTTCAAGCATTTCCTTTTCTTTACCTTCTTCAAGTTTCAGGTCGTGATCTGTTAATGTTGAAAATTTTTCTTTTAATTGTTTTGACTGTTCAATCCAGTCTCCAGGAGTTTTGAAAAATTTATCGCCTTTGTTGTGGTTTGTGTCCATAAGGTAAATTTTAGTGTAACTTCATTGCTACAGTACAAAGTTGGGCGTTTAATAATCTATTGTATTACAGATTGTTTCTTTTATGTTGCACATATCACACTTTTACAAAATTGCAGCTTGTTTTGTGTATCTGAAATCCGGGTTTTTCATAAAAGCACTGGTTTGATCACTCTGATGAAGTAATGGAAGTTATTAAGCCTAGGAAATGATTACGAACTTAAAATACTAATATATAATTTCAAATAAGTGATTGATTATTCGTATATTGCTGAATAACTACATTGAATTGATAATCTGGACTCTTGGTTCCCGTATATTCTCTTCTTTTCATTATTCAATATTTTCGGGTATATTTTCATCTCTAGTCTGTTTCAAACCAGTAATAAGACTGTTTTGAAAAGAAAATATAACTATTTGTTTTCTCCAAAGGATAATTCACTTGTAAAATTATTAATGCTTTTATGTATATAAAAAAATATTTAAGGATGTGGACGTTTTTGATTCCTATCCTGGCGTGGCTCTCTTATGTTGGAAATTCTGTTTTTTCTTCAGGGTATTACTCTGTGATTCTTACTTTATTTTTGATAGGAAGTGTTTTGGCTGCAGTGTATCATTCCGAAGTCATTGCCCATCGTTTGGGGGAACCATTCGGAACTTTACTTCTGGCATTTGCCATTACAGTCATAGAAGTAGGACTTATTATTTCTATCATGATGGGAGCGAAAGGGTTGGAAACTATTACGCTTGCCAGAGATACGGTTTTTGCTGCAGTGATGATCATCCTTACCGGAATCATCGGAAGCTGTATTGTAATAGGCTCCTTAAGATATAGAGAACAAAGCTTTACACTACAAGGAGTAAGTACAGCACTGATTACGCTTACCTCAGTTATTATTTTTGTACTTATCCTGCCCAATTATACGGTAAGCCATCTCGGAGGGGAATATACTTCTTTTCAGTTGCTTTTTATCGCTTTGATTTCTTTGGGTCTTTACCTCGGCTTTACCATGATCCAAACACTTAGGCACCGAAGTTTTTTCATTTCCCCACAAAACAAGCTATCCGAAAATCAGTCTGTACAGAATAGTCATGAAATGATTTCCCGAAAACACTTGTATATCAGCTGTGTATTGTTAATATTATCACTGGGGATAGTCGTTTTACTGGCTAAACTCCTTTCAAAGGATGTTGAACATATAGTTGTTTCGGCAGGAGCCCCAAGATCACTAGTGGGTATTATTATTGCCGGAATCGTCCTACTTCCGGAAGGCCTGGCTGCATTCAGAGCTGCAAAAAGTGATCAGATCCAAACCTCATTAAATCTGGCTTTTGGTTCTGCTTTGGCAAGTATCGGGTTGAGCATTCCTGCCATAGCCATTATCTCTGTAATAACCGGTATAAGAATGACATTAGGAATAGATATCAAATCAACAATACTTTTAGGACTATCGCTTTTTATTATTACCGTCTCACTGGCAACAGGCAGAACCAATATCATGCAGGGAATTGTACTGATTGCTATTTTTTTAATTTACCTTTTTATTACAATAGTTCCATAAACTACTGTGTATTAATATATAAATACAGCAAGAATAAGGGTTGTTATTTTGGAAAACAGAGCCTTGCCATGAGATAACTTACCGTTGATTCTGCTCCCTGATTGAGATTAACATTTTTCTCTTCAAGACCGTCATAACATCCACCTGTTGCAGGGTTATAAATAATCTGATGCAAATGATTTTTTCCTAAAAACCAGCTAAAAGCATTTCTCATCATCTGTAAATATTTTTCATCCTTAAAAACCTTGTAGAATGTAGATAAAGCCAGTATAGTATAAGCAACATCAATAGGCTGCTCACCACCAATAGATTCAGGACTTTTAATCGTTTCTTTGTGCAACCATCCTTTATTGGATATTACTTTGATGCCGCCCTTAATAAATATTTTAGAAAGTAAAAATTTGAATGATTCATCGGCAACCTGCTTATATATATCGTCTTGCGTAGTAATCCATGCACACAATAAAGCTTCAGGGAGTACGCTGTTTCCATAGGTCAGGTAGCTTTCAAACCAATGCCAGTCTCTATGTTTTTCATGCTGATACATTTTTACCAGTCGATTGGCCAGCTTTTTCAATAATGGAATATTGTTTTCAGCATTTTGATAATGCAATCCCTTGATGATAAAAGCCATTGCACGGGTAGAATGTATTTTATCAATAGACGGAAGACTTTTTTCAATAACTGATTCCGCTTCATCAGAAAACTGCTGCGGTAAAATAGTTTTTATAGAAAGAAGATATCCCAGTGCCCAGATAGCCCTTCCATTAGAATCTTCCAGATTGGTCTCATAATTCTGCTGTGCAAATTCCTTGTCTTGATTGATGTAATTAAGGAAACTCCCATCTGGTTGTTGACAAAACTTAATAAGCTTCAGATAGGTTGAGATTAAATCAAGGTCAGATTCATCTTTGCTCAATTCGTAATGTCTGCAGGCTACAATCATAGCACGGGCATTATCGTCCAAAGTATACCCGGAATTGATATCAGGTTTGTTGATTTTAGAAAACTGGATCATCCCAAAATCTGTTGTCATGTTTTTGATATGGCTGAGATTAATGTTGGGGAATGTATAATGTAATGTCATTTTATCTTTGCTGTATTGTTGAAATAATAGGGCGTGTGAAATAGAAGAATTCTCCCAGGCTGTAGGTGCCATTTTTTCTAAACTATTTGATCGTAATTTTTCCTGTGCGGTTTCGTTTTTCAGTAATGTATTCACGGCAGCAGCAAGCTGTTTTGGTGCTTCAAAATCAATAATAATTCCTAAGTCTTCATTTAATACTTCCAGAGCATGGGGAATAGGAGTGGAAACAATAGGACAGCCACAACTGATGGCATAGGAAAAGGTACCGCTTACTGCCTGATTTCTGTCTTTTGATGTGAAAAGATAAATATTGGTAAGCTGAAGATAATCCAACAACTCATCCAAAGGCAGATACTGGTTGATAAAATAAGTATGTTTTTCCAGATGGAGTCTTTTAACAGTATCCTGCAAAAAATCACGATACTTTTCACCTTCATATTTAATGATACCGGGATGCGTTTTTCCAATAATCAGAAACATTGCATCTGGATTTTTGGAAATGATTTCAGGCAGAGCTTCTAAGGTGGTTTCAATATTTTTTCCCGAACCCAGTAACCCAAATGTTGAAAGAACTTTTTTATCTTTAAATCCGTATTTCGCTTTCAGTGAAATTTTATCGATAAATGGTAGTAAATGAGTACCGTGGGGGATTACTTTAATTTTATTAGGTGGAATATCATAATCATAGGAAAGGATATCCGCAGAAATACTGGTCATTACAATAATAGATTTTACGAAACTGCTGATTTCTTTTACCTTTTCTTTTAATTCCAAATCCGGTTTCGGCAGAACGGTGTGAAAAGTAATGATGATATCTTTCTCTACATTTTGAAGAAAAAGGAGCAATCCGTTTTTCGCTTCAGCGAAAAATCCAAACTCATGCTGAAGCATAACCAATTGAATATTGTCATTTTTGTTGATTTTATCAGCCAGCTCCAAATAAGAAATAGCATCGGATGTATTGAGTCGATATTGAGGGTTTTCTTCGTATCTGTAGCTTTCATCTTCAGTTTCCATTGGGCAGATAGTGATGGTAAATGATTCTTTGAACTTTAGCTGAAGAGATTTTATCAAATCCTGACAATACGTTGCAATACCGCACACCTTAGGAGGAAAAGTACTTATAAAGATAATTTCAGGTTTATAGTTAATTGTGTTTTTTTTATTTTGGACAGATCGTCTTTTTGTCTTTCCCTCCACGTCTGGGTTTATATTTTTATTCATGATGATATCTGTTTTAAAGTCTGACATTCTATAGAGAATAATCAATTATGATGTGCATTGTAGTAATTCCTTCAGTAATTCAGGGATGCTTAAAGAAACAACGGCTATTCTTTTATCTGCAGCGCCGTAATAAATATGGAGCGTATCTCCTTCTACAATGGCTCCGGTAGGGAAGCAGACATTGTTTACTTCTCCTTTCTGTTCCCATTCTTCATCAGGCTTGAAAAGAGGATAAGGAAGTCTTGAAATTTCTTTTTCAGGATGGTCAAGATTCACTAAAGCCGCACATGCGCTGTAAATATATCCTTCAATGGTATCATGCACACCATGATAGATTAAAAGCCATCCATGTTTGGTTTCTATAGGGGGACACCCGCCGCCAATATAGCTTACTTCATGCTCATATTTGGGAGATAATACAATATGTTCTTTAAAGTGAAGGAAATAGTCTTTCCAGAAATCAGGATTCAGATCTTCTATATTTTCTATCCCTACAATTTGGATATCTGGTCTTATGCGATGAAGAAAATAAAGCTTACCGTTAATTCGTCGTGGGAAAAATATCACATTTTTGTCCCATAGGAAAACATCTTTATTCTTATTGTGAGTAGGCGGGAGTTTGTTGAAGCGTCTGTACTTTTCTCCTATTTTACCTTGAGATTCTGATAAAAGTCTAAATTTTTTGTATGGAATTTGAGGCGCAATAATCCCCAGCTTTTGCCACGATGTAAGATCCTGAGATACGGCAAGGGTTCCCAATGCATTAATCCCGTCATAACTCGTATAAGTAAGGTAAAATAAATGATCGATTTTTACGATTCTTGGATCTTCAACACCATGTTTTTCATATTCAAACTCGGGGACAATAACCGGATTGCTCAACCGGGTTTCGATCGTTTTATAATCTGATAGTGTACAGTATCCGATACTGGAAAAATTATTCTTGGCAACAGCTCTGTATAATAAATGTATTTTTCCGTTATCCTGAATGACTGCAGGATTTAAAACACCCTCACTCTCAAAGTCTAATGTTGTTTTTCTGAGTATAATTCCATCTTTTTTCAGAGATACCATTTAGTTGCCGGTATTTCGGGATTCGTTTTCCCTGCCTCTTCGTTTATTCATCTTATCTTCCCGTTTCTCTTTTGCGGATTTTGCGGGTGGAGTTTTATCTGTCTTCTTTTTTCCGTCTTTTTCTTTTGACATTATGAAATATTTTTTGTTAACTGTAAATTTCAATCATTAAAAAAGGAAAGCTTTGCAATTGTCTTTTAATTTGTTGTATAAATCATAGGTATTTCCGATTAAATAGATTAACTTTGGGTAAATAGCTGTTAATGAAATGATTGACAGGTTTAAACAGTAAGGGAGATGAAGTTGTACATAAAATATATGGTAAGTTTACGCTGTAAAATGGTTGTCCATCAGGAACTGGAAAGGCTGGGCATTAAAAATGCTATTGTAGATTTGGGAACTGTAGAATTATTGGATGATATCAGCATCGAACTGAGACAAATTCTGAAAGAAAATTTACTTAAAACAGGACTTGAAGTATTAGATGATAAAAAAAGCATCCTGATAGAAAAAATAAAAAATGTAGTGATAGAAATGATTCATTATTCAGAGGAACTCCCAAAAGAAAATTTCTCAGATTATGTAAGTGAAAAATTAGGATATGATTATACTTATCTTGCCAATACCTTTTCTGAGGTGAAAGGAATGACACTTCAGCATTTTATCATTATTAATAAAGTAGAAAAGGTAAAAGAATTACTGTTGTATGATGAACTCAATCTTACAGAAATTTCTTATAAACTCAATTACAGTAGTGTAGCCCATCTCTCTAACCAGTTTAAAAAGATCACCGGGCTTTCCCCTTCATTTTACAAGCAGTTGAAACAAAGGCGCCTTGGAAATCTGGAAGACTTATAAAAAGTGGGATATATGTAAGATTATTCCGGATATATATAGCTTAGTCTATACTGAAACGGCCATCTTTGTAGTATAATAATCAGGAATTCATCAAACCCATAAAGCTTATATGACTATAGATAGTACAATTTTACATAGGAAGATATAGTGAACAGTTGAAAATTTTTATCATTCGACATGCTGTTCTCCGGTATTTGAAAACATCATCGCAGTAAAAAGACTGGAAAAAGCCAATAGACACCATGATAAAATTAATAGGCTTAGGGATTCTCAATTTTGATAATGAGCATATTAAAATCCCAATAAAATAGTAGATCTGTTTTCAGAAGGTTTTAATTAATTAAGGATAGGAACCTCTGGTTCTGTCCTTTTTATCCATGTTGATGTGATGATATATAATGAATTTCATCAACTGCGCCCACAAAAAAGAGTCTGTCCGAATATGAATGTGTAAGCCATTTTTTACCTACAAAACAGACTGTTTTTATTATTAATTCAACACCGAAAGTCATGAAAACAATACATCTTTTTCAGTTTAAAAATTCCATTTCCCGGAAGCTTCCTTTTTTTAAGGAAGAATGTAGATTAGATAATTTAAATGATTTAATGGCCTATGACCTGATGAACACCGAAAAAGTGACTGAATTCATTATTGAGGTTCACGATGATTTTATTTTTGAAGATATGACCAGAGAAGATCTTTTGTCTATGTGCAGAGATGCCAAGGAAATGGTTGAGCATTATTTTGTAACAACCATGAATGATTATGACGTTATCTGAATATTGATTTCAGCAGCGTAAAAAGTTTTTTAGATCAACATTAAATAGTAAATGCAATGAAATTTCAACAAAGTTTACTTGATTATATCAGTAATTCACTCATTACAATGAATGAAACAGTTTCTATAGCAGAAAGTGTAACCTCGGGATTAATACAGCTGGCTTTTTCCCAAATGCCTAATGCAAAGCTGTTTTACAAAGGAGGAATAACAACGTTTACACTACCTGAAAAAGTTAATTTTTTAGATATCAATAGAATTGAAGCTCAGGAAAATGGTTTTGAAACCCCAAAAATGGCTGATACAATGGCTGTAAAGGTCGCAGAATCGTTTGGAACAGACTGGGGAATTGCTTCCACGGGATATGCTGCATCTGTAAGAAATTCAGGATTTAAAGTGTATTCATTCTGTTCATTTAGCTACAAAGGAGAGATCGTGCTTTCCAAACGGATAGAACTTCATGATAAGACTCAGGCATTAGACGCACAGTTGTATTATACCGAATTTATTTTAGGATGTTATAAAAGTGCGCTTAACCAGATATTGATTTAAGATATGCCACTATTCATACCCTGCAAAATATCTTTCAGATCCCTCTATAAAATTGCTCTTACAATTTAGCAGGTATATCTAATTATATCATTAACTTTATCAAATCAGAGATCAGATATAGTTGACTGAAAAGATTATATTATGATAAAGCTTATTTTCAGAAAACTATAACTCATCACACCATGAACCTATTTCAAAAAAGTCCAAAATGAAAAAGGTATTGGAAAACTTGAAAGATTTTTACAGCACCACAATAGGGAGATTCCTGATATGATTAATTTTTTACGTAATTTACAAGATCTTCGGTCCGGAATGATAGCTCATAGGTATAGCAGTTCAAACAAGAGTGTCAAGAGAGCCATGGATTACTTTGGATTGACTGATGAAAATTATCGTCAAGTTGCATTTGATATTTTTGTTAAATCGCTATATACTCTTAATACTTTATCAAGCTTATTTTCAATTGAAGAAATGCCAGAAGATTAAGAATAATGTTATTAAAATCAAGTAATATTTATTTCTCATATAGCAAATACTACTTTCTATGACGCTGTTTTCAATTAGGAAGTCCAGACATGACATTCTTTTGATAAAAACTGATTCCCTATCTTCTTTTTATATTATTTTGTGATAACAAGGAGTATTATTCCATAGGGAATCGGAAGATAATTTTTGCTTGATTGGGAAGGGTAGACATATTGCAATTTGCTATATCATGGTAATCTAAAGTTCTTTTACGCGTTGGGATATTTTACTTGGGTAAATGTGCTTTGGCCTTTGCTGTGTAAACGTAGAAAACTAAGATTGGAATACTAAAAATATTTTTTTATAGTCATTTAAGAGTTCAGTTCAGCGAATAAATGGTTGTTGTGTAACTAAAATATCATTATTTTCGTTAATAAAACTTTTAGCCATTAATGACCAAACATGCTATATTAATAGGGATAAATCAAATACCTGAAATGCCATATCTGGCATCACCGTCAAGTTACGCCATAAAGATGAAAAACTGGGCAGAGGGACAAGGATATATTACCGCACTTTTTGTGGATGAGCCTAGAGGAGAGAGTACATCTGGCGAATGTACAAGAACTCACATTCTAAATACGGTTAGTACTATTATTGACGAGGGAACAGATCAGCTTTTAATTTATTTTGCTGGACATGGGGTTGAACGCGCAGCGGGTGAAGATATTTGGTTATTTCCCGGTTATTTGCGGGATACTTCAGAAAGTGCTAGTGTTCTGTCTTGTCAGCAGAGGGCTTACCGGTCAGGTATTAAGCACGTAGTTTTCATTTCCGACGCCTGCCGTAGCGCTTCTAGTGCAACCACGGTACAAGGATTAGATCCAGGTGCATTGTTCCCCAATCTAACTCGTAACAATAGGACAGAAATAGACACATTTTATTCGACTCATTCAGGAGCTAAGTCAATTGATGTGATGGATGAAGATGGAAATTACCGAAGTGTTTACAGTGATAATTTACTAAAATGCTTAAATGGTGAAGTTACAGAAGTTATCAGGCCGATAAAACGGCTAAATCCTCCATTTCCGGCGGTCCTTTCTCATGAACTCAATGATTATCTGAAAACGAAAGTGCCCTACGAAATCTATTTGGCAACGGGTAAGAAACAGTTTCCTATTGGTAGTGTTTCTTCGTCCGACCCACTTTTTTTATCCAAATTTAGTGAACAGGTTCTTGTCGAAACTATTGGTGAAACAGGGCTTTCATTGATAACGGACCAAGAGCCGATCCCAGTTGATACAGAAGTAGTTTCTGAAAAGCTGAATTTTTATTTACGTGCTAAAGGTGGCAACTCCGCAAGGGAAATGCAACAAATAAAAAGGGATTTTAAACTTGACTATGACTTTTTCACTGCTGATGCACTATTTCAGCAAGGTGAGACTGGACTATATGTGAAAGGGGTGAGAAATCCTCTAGTTTTCAGCAGCAGGCAACAAGATCGTCAATGGAATGACGCAAGGCGGAATTTCTCATCTCCACAGATTTTTGATTTCAGCGATGTTGATCATGGTTCAAACGCGATGTATTTTATCGGAAATTATGGAGGTAAAAGATTTTACCCGATAACATTGCTCCGCGGTTTTTTTACTCAGGTTGTTTTTCATAAAAATGAATTATTGACAGTCAATTATTTTCCAACGGATCCAAATGGTAAACACGAGTCTAGGCATTATGCTAATGAGGTAGCCGAAAGGAAGTCAAATATAATTATGGCAGCCAAAAAAGGGATTTTTCAAAGTACCTATGAGTTAAATCAAGGTGGGAATTATTACCGGAAGTATAAACATCTTGAGCCTACATTAGGACTTTTTGCAGCATATGCTTATTTTCAAAATGGGGACTTTGAAGGGGTCCACTCTTTATATGATTTCTTACAACAAAATAACCAATCCATACTTGGAGATATCTCTTTATTGGAGCGACTTTCAAATAGATATCCCTCTACCCAGCAAAATGACATGATACAGATCCCTTTACTAACCCAGGGCTGGTCTTATATTGACTTATTAGGCTACAATCCTTTGGAAAACTTGGTTCCATATCTTCAACCAGGTCTTTGGACCTCTTTTTCCAGGGAAGGCTTTCGA
Source organism: Chryseobacterium gossypii (assembly GCF_041361455.1). Lineage (NCBI taxonomy): Bacteria > Pseudomonadati > Bacteroidota > Flavobacteriia > Flavobacteriales > Weeksellaceae > Chryseobacterium > Chryseobacterium gossypii. The sequence continues at coordinate 27,198 of NZ_JBGCUR010000004.1, forward strand.
AATATTCACGATAATCTAACACAATTGTAATGCGTATCTTATTTATACACGGTAGGGCACAAGAGCACTCTAGCCAGGAAGAGTTACTGGATAAATGGACAAGCGAACTTAAAAAGTCATTTGAAAATGGAGGTATTTCATATCCGGAAGGTTTGACACTGCACATGCCTTATTATGGCAAAGAATTAATTTCTTTAAGGGATCAATTTAAGGACGATGTGCATAGTGGAAAATATCAGATGCGTTCGGACGAAGATCTGGACGAGATACAGGCCCTTCACAATGATCTGCTGAACGATATGGCTGAAAATGCGGATATCACACCAAAACAGATATTAGAGGAAATGAAGATGGAAACGCAGGAGCGGGGACTCCAAAATAATCCTATAATTCTTGCTTTAGCAAGGATTCTGGATCGTTACGGAAAAAAATATGCTAATGACCTCATATTAAAGGAAACAGATGATGTCGTGACTTACCTTGTGGTTCCAGACGTAAAAGTTGTTATCAATAAATTGGTCACCGATGCCTTAACCAGTGAACCAACAATTATTATAGCACATTCACTAGGGACTATGATCGCATATGAAGTTCTGCATATGTTGAAAAAAGAAGATTACAATATTTGTGGCCTGATTACTTTGGGTTCACCTCTTGGAATGAAGGCTATTATCAGACAACTGTACACATCACCAACTTTTCCGCTGGTAGTTAGTGGAAGTTGGACTAATTTATATGATAAACGTGACATTGTTTCATTACGAGCACTCGAAGCAGCACATTTCAAGGTAAATCCCGAAATTTTGAATATTGACGTAATCAATAAAACAGATAATAGACATGGTATAGAAGGTTATTTGAGCAATGCTTTTGTAGCGAAGTCTATTTCTGATATCATGGCGTGTAATGAATAGAATTTGTACAGTTTTAGGTGGAAAGCATTGATATTATTACTACATTTCTCAAGTAGGCTTCTTGGATATATTTGCAAAAAAGACACTATTTACTAAGTATGTTTCAATATAGTATTGACGTTAAAAATTGGAGGGTAATATAACCCCTCAAAAATTATCTTCCTACTTTGTAATCAAGGAAGCATTTCTCTGATCAGGAATAAAATTTGCATCTCTGTTATTGTTTCCATTAGGATTTGTTTTTTATATAATCAAGATGTACTGCGGTCTTTCACCCTACCTAGGCGGTAAAACTGATTTGAATACATACATATATTAATAATTTGAAATTTTCATACGTCCCTCTGATAAGACAGTAGATTGCAAACCTGACTAGACTGCGTGTAGAGACAGTAATTCGCACCGTCAAAAAGATGGAACAGGATCGTTTTCTCAGGCTCATAGGGCGAAGGATCCTATACTAAATATTGATAAAAAAATAAGCCTTCCAGTATGGCAATACTAATAATATAGTTATCGATGAAAAATGGATGGCTTATTTCTGTCAAATATATTTGCTAATAAGTAATATCTTATTTTACCATAGATTTTATGCTTGTAGTTGTACCTCGCTGTCTGAGAATTTAAAGTTTAATGTATCAATACAATAAGAAAATTATTGTTATTTTCCAAATTTTAAGAAAAATCTAACTTAATTTTTAATGACGCTTCCCTGGCAACGGAATCTATTATTGTAGTATAAATTTCGGTTGTCTTAAGGTTTCTATGACCCAAAAGTTTAGAAATTGTATAAATAGATGTGCCTGATGCAAGCTGTAATGTAGCAAATGTATGTCGAAAGCCATGAAACGTAAAGTATTTGTTGATGCCGGCATTCTTTAGCCATGGTTTAAGAAATTTAATAACATCATCATACTTAATTCCTTCAAAAACTTTTTCATTGTTATCTTTTGGAAGACCCAATATTTTTAATGTTTTATCTGATATAGGGTAGTATTCTGCATTTCCAGTTTTACTTTGTTTGTATATAATGTAAAAACCGCCTTTAGACCCTTGTATGTTACCCCATACAAGTTTTTTAATATCGGAAAAACGAAAACCAGTTAATGCGGAAAATAAGCCAGCATTTTTAACTAATTGTGATTCACATTTTGCATCAGCCATACTTTGTAGCTCATGCAAGAACAGGAAACAGCGATGAGTTTCCTCTAATTTTATTCCTTTGACAACCGTACTGAAATCTGTTAAAATATATTTATTAATAAAAGCGCTCTTAATGGTATTTCTAAATTTGTCAAAATAAGATGATGCGGTATTAAGGCTGATTTTTCTTTTGTATCTGCCAATAGATGGATTAGATAATAGAAAATTTCTAAACTGTTCACATGTAGAATAGTTGAGCTCAATAAAAGGCAAATTTTTTCCGCAAAAATTCTGAAAATACCGTACAGCCATTTGCCAATTGTATGAATCTGGTCTTTTGTTTGCTTCAGCTTGAAAGAATTCCGTAAAATCTGATATCCTTTTTTTGATTAAAAAATCAAAGTTTTTATTTTGAATATCTATTAGACGTTCGGCTTTTCTATATTCCACCAATTTCAAAGTTTCAATATTATGTAGTTTTTCTACATTATTTTTAGGATTCACATAGGTGTGTAAATGTAGAAAATACTTTCTCTTAAGTTCTCCCGTTATTAGATGTGCTATGGGAGGATAGATATCCAAATAATGAGATTCTTGTCCATTACTTATGGGCTTTTGTCTTAGTTTTACCCTTGTCATCACCGGTTTATTTTCTCAATTAATAAAACATAGTTTAAAGGTCAAAAGGTCGTTTTCACAATTGCAGTTTTTTCGATTGCTAATTCTCTTTGACTTTTCGAATACTAATCTTAAAAAGATTATCAATTTCTATTCTACTAATTCTGGTATTTCTTACAGATAGTTTTATTGATTTTAAACGGCCAGAATTAACTAGATCATATATCATTTGCTTACTACATTTCAATAAGCAGGCTGATTCTTTAACGGTTAGAAAAGCAGAGCTATTTATAATATCCATAGAGGATTCTTTAAAAAGTTGAGTGTTGATGTTACTTTTTTCTATTTTTTTTGTTTTTAGTTCAGCTTTATATGCTTTTTTATTACAGGTATGGCTGCAGTACTTTGTGACTGTTGTTTTTGCGATAAATTCCTTGCCACAATATTGGCATATTCTTATGATCTCAATGTTAGAACTCATATCAATGTTTTTAAAGTGGACTGTTAACCAAATAATTTAATATGGGATTAACCCATAACATTTTTGCAATGTATATCCATAATAGTGGATACTGTAATGTTTGAAAATTCTTGAAGTTTAGTAATTTCCTGATAATATACTCATTCGTAGTTTATTGCTAATCCTATTATTATATACTTCAAGCATCATTTTTACTCTTAAATTTTCTGCTAGGAACAGTGTTTGGTCATTATGTTTTTTTTCAAGTTGCGATTTAGGCATGCGATACAGAAAAAGTTTTAAATAAAATTTTCGCTGCGATTTTCCAGTTAATGGATCATAGATAGGAGGATAAGCATCTAAATAAAGTCTAACAGTATTTTTAGCTGCAGGCTTTTTACGTAATTTAATAAGTGTCATAATATTTTGTTTTAGAGTTGTCTACAAAAATATTATGAACTCTGTTTAGTTTTAAATTATGTCTTTGAAAAGCCTAATTTGTCTTTTATAGGCCTTTCAATAATATAAAATCAACTATATTAATTATTATTTTTGATAACTATATTGAATAACCTACGTATAATTTCTTTAGATACATAAACAGATTTTCCCTTCTTTATTTTAATTATATTATATATTTTCAATTTATTGTACAGGGCACTGGCAGAGATTTTATATAGGTTAATGATCTCATTTATTGTCCAACAGTTTTTTATTTTTGTATCATCATCTTTAAATATAAAAGGTTCTATTTCTGTTTTATTTTGATCTAATAATTTTCCAATTTCTTCCTTAAAAACTCTGGTTTTTCTTTGACTAAAATTAATAGAAGATAACTTTCCTTTTTTGATCATATCATAGATTGTAGTTCGGGCACATCCTATAATACTGGAAGCTTCTTTTATCGTTATGCAATCAAAGGGAGAATAAGTGTACATTTTAAAATTGCATAAATTCTTATTTTCTATTGTTTGAGATAAATTTTTATTATATCTCTTATACATTTTTGTTCTACATCTTTGACTGCAAAACCTTGTTACAGTGGTTTTGGCTGCAAATTCTAATCCACAATATTCGCATGTTTTCAATATGTAGATATGTGTACTCATTGCTTTGTTCTAACTAGTTGTGCATCTTGGATATATATCTAAAAATAGAATGGTTGTAAATGAATGCAATAAATTGTCCAAAGTCTAAAATAAGAGAGTTAAATTGTCTCAAAAAATGGATTATAAAATGCTTAAAAGAATCTTAGAAATCAACTTTGATAATTGTTAATCAATTTATATAGAAATTAGACTCATTAAGTACAGTAAATTAACCATTAATATTAATGGTTAATTGTTTAAATCTAAATCGTTTTGTATGAAAATGAATTATTATAAAGAAGGCTGTAAAAGTTCTAAAGAATTACCTTTAAATAAACACTAATTAATTCATTTATAGTGTGCTAGTATATATTAAGTACAGTGAATTAACCAATAAAATCATACGATTTTTATTTTGGAATTAGGGGACAAAACTGGGGACAAATTTAACTGATTTATAGTGCTAATTTTCTTTTGAAAAACACGTAAAATACTGTAATACAGTGATTTATGTCGTGTTTGAAAGGGTTCGCTTGATTGGTGTAAGTTGTTGATTTTCAGATATTTAAGTGCGTTATTTCCCGATACAAAATTTAGAAAAAATATTCCCCAGCACCTCATCATTCGTGACTTCTCCTGAAATTTCTCCGAGATGTTCCAATGCATTCCTCAACTCATAGGCCAGCAGCTCCGTGGAAATCTGGAATGAGATGGCCTCCTTCACTTTGCGAACGGCATCCAGGGATTTCTGCAGCGCTTCAAAATGACGCTGATTGGTGATCACTACATTATTCTCTTCCGTTTTTAAATGCTCAACGTAAGAAGAGAGCTCGTTTTTAAGATCCTGGATATTCTGGTTTTCAATAGCTGAAATTTTGATGAAATCAAAATCATGAGTAATGGCATCCCGGAAGATACTTTCTATGGCTTCATATTTTACAGGAGATACTTCATCTATTTTTGTAGCACAGATGATCAGTTTCAAATCGTCCCTAAGCAAGGACCGGATCATATCTATATCCTCGGAAAAGTCTTCCGTTCCCGCATCTGTCAGATAAACCAGAATGTTGGCGTTTTCAACCTTTTCCCTGGCCTTTTTTACGCCGATCGCTTCAATCTCGTCCTCGGTTTCCCGTAATCCAGCCGTATCGATCAGGCGGAAAGCATGGCCTTTGATGTGCAGAACCTCTTCAATAGTGTCTCTGGTGGTTCCCGCAATATTACTTACAATCGCCCTTTCCTCTTTCAATAAAGCATTCAATAGCGTTGATTTCCCGGCATTGGGCTTCCCGATGATGGCAACTGCCGTTCCGTTTTTAATTGCGTTTCCATACTGAAAGCTTTCAATAAGAGAATTAAGCTTGGATTCTATCTTATTCAGCAGCTGGCTGAGGGCGGTTCTGTCTGCAAACTCCACATCCTCTTCTGCAAAATCAAGCTCCAGCTCAATTAAAGAGACAAAATTCAGAAGATCGGTCCTTAGTAATGATATCTCATTGGTAATCCCGCCTTTAAGCTGGTTAATAGCTACCCTTCTGGAAGCTTCATTTTCAGAGGCAATGATATCAGCAATAGCTTCGGCCTGGGAAAGATCAATCCTTCCGTTGATAAAAGCACGCAGCGTAAACTCTCCTGCTTTCGCCATTCTTGCTCCATTTTTAATCAGCGTTTCAAGAATACGTTTACCAATATGCGGAGAGCCGTGAAAAGCAATTTCCACAGAATTTTCAGTTGTAAAGCTCTTAGGAGCCAGGAAAATCGAAAGCATTACCTCATCTATCGTTTCCTCGCCATCTACAAAATATCCGTAGTGAAGGGTGTGCGATTTTTGTTTTTCCAGTTTTTTGGCGGGAAAGCTCTTCTGAACAATAGACAAGGCATCATTTCCTGAAACCCTGATGATTCCCAGGGCCCCTATTCCGTTAGCTGTAGCTAATGCGCAAATGGTATCGTTATTCATACTGCAAAGTTAAGTTTTTTAGTGGCAGTATACCATACAGATTATCTATCATGTTATTATCTGACCAGCAATTTCTTCCACTTCTTTCCAGTGACCGGTGAATGACACAGCATATGACCGGATAAAACAAAACCATCCCGGCTGAGATGGTTTCATCGCTTTGAAAACTTGAATTTATATGAAGATAATGAAATGATGTTTTTCTTTGCTGGTACAAAGATAAATACAGTCATTTCCCCGCTTCTCAGGGTAATCCCTGAAATGGCATCCGTAAAAATACGGTACCATGGAAAAGCCCTGCAATAAAAATCACAGGGCTTTACATTTATCTAACAACTTTTGATGTTTAAAATTCAGTGGGGAATGAAACAAGCATTGCCGGATCATCATCCCATACGCTTTATAACGGACTCACCAATTCCAGGAACCATTCTTTAATCTCTCCCTCCAGGTATGGGGAAAGCTTTTCTTCGCATGTTTTGTGGTACGCATTCAACCATGCGGTTTCTTCCGGAGAAAGAATCTCTTTTACAATAGTATCTTTAAAAAACGGGCATAAGGTCAGCGTTTCAAACTCATAGAAGGTTCCGAAATCCGTTTTCTCTGATTCCTTCACGGCGATTAAATTCTCATGGCGGATTCCGTAATTTCCTTCCACATAGTAGCCGGGCTCATTGGAGCAGACCATTCCCGGAAGAAGCTCCTGCGGATTCATGTCTTTTCTGATATTTTGGGGCCCTTCATGAACATTCATAAAGCTTCCCACCCCATGTCCGGTACCGTGATTATAATCTTTTCCTTCCATCCATAGCGGAAGTCTTGCAATGGCATCCAGGTGAACCCCTTTCGTTCCTTTAGGAAATTTAACTCTCGACAAGCGGATCATTCCCTGAAGGACCAGTGTGGAATTTCTTTTAAACTCATCAGAAACAGCTCCTAAGGCCAGAGTTCTCGTGATGTCCGTAGTGCCTTCAAGATACTGACCTCCTGAATCTACCAGGATGCTTCCGTCATTGGTTACTTCCTTGCTTCCTTCACTCTTTGCGGAATAATGTATAATCGCTCCGTTTTCTTTATAGCCTACAATACTGCTGAAGCTCTCTCCCACAAAGTTCTCTCCTTCCGCACGGAAGCTTCTCAGCTTTTCTCCGATAGAATATTCGTTCATAGCTTCTTTTCCGGCATTATGGGTAAGCCAGTACAGGAATTTTACCATGGCCACCCCATCTCTCACCATTACTTTTCTGAAGCCTTCCATCTCTGCATCATTTTTCTGGGCTTTCATCAGGTTTCCCGGAACAGCAGCCTGGATAAACTGGTTGTGTGCTTTTAGCGCTTCAAAAATAGACTGATTGCTATTTGGGGATATAAGGATCCTTTCGTTCCTGAATATGTTCAAATAATTGAAAAACTCTTCATAAGGTTTCATTTTCACAAAAGAATCATCAAGCTGCTTTCTGGCATTTACATCCAGTTTATCAAGATCAGTGAACAGCGTAGCATCATTTTTGGTAATAACAATATACCCTAAGAAAACCGGATTGCTTTGTACATCACTTCCTCTCAGGTTCAATGTCCATGCCACATCATCCAGGCTTGAGATGATATGAACGGAAGCATGTTGCTCCTCCATTTTTTGCCGGATGGCAGCTATTTTGTCTGCTACGGATACTCCGGCCCATTCCAGCGGGTGTATGAATATCGGATTTTTTGATGGCGTCCCTCTGTCTTTCCAGATGTTTTTTAAAAGGGGAGCATCAATCAGCGTAATGTTTTTCGTGCTCAGTTTTTGGGAAAGAAGTTCCCAGTTGGCATGGGAAGTTGCCAATCCGTTTACCGCCACTTTGCCGTTTTCCGGAACTTCGGAAATAATCCAGTCGATATAATGGGGGGTACCTTCTATACCCTCTTTGAAAAGATCGATCCCGGAGCCCTCCAGTTCAGTGGCAGCCTGGGTGAAATATCTCCCGTCTGTCCAAAGCCCGGCTTTATCTTTGGTGACCACAACAAAGCCTGCAGATCCCAGAAACCCTGAAAGCCATGCTCTTTCCTGCCATTCTTCAGGTAAATATTCACTCATATGCGGATCAGCAGAATATATTATAAAGGCATCAACATTATTTTTCTGCATTTCTTCCCGAAGTGCAGCTACTTTTTCCTTTGAAGTCATTTCTTAATTTTTAAAACGGAAAGTTACAAAAATTTTAATTTCAAATTTAAAACAGTCTTTAAATCATAATTTTCTAAAACATAAAACTAAAATCACAGATTTTTATTCACCACAAACAATAATTGTTATTAAAAATATAATATTTTGGAAAGATTATTGCTATATCTGCTATATGGAAAGACAGACTTATAAAAACCACAGGAAATATTATCCACCTCATCATTTTATTTACCTTCCGCTATTGGCCGTTCTGGAGCTGGCCGGGATTTACAGTATCTTTACGGACAGGCAGAATCGGCTTATCTGGATTTTATTTTCCATCATTATATTTCTGATCTTCTACCTGGCTGTTATGGTGAGGCAGCATTATGCTCTGGGCAATCAGGACCGCATCGTAAGGCTCGAATTCAAATTGAGGTATTATGAGGTCTTCAATGAAAGATCAGATGAAATTGCTGATAAGTTAAGCTTTGACCAGATTGCCGCATTGAGGTTCGCCTATGATAACGAATTTAAAGAACTCCTGGATAAGGCACTTCGTGAAAACATATCAGGAGCTGAAATCAAAAGATCTATTAAAAACTGGCGACCGGACTATCTCAGAATTTAAATAACAAACACCAAATATATTATCATGAAAAAATGGAACTTATACGGTATTGCGATACTCGGTTTATTAACATTAACAAGTTGTGAAGCAGTAGAAACTATTTTCAAGGCAGGAATGTGGTGGGGAATTTTATTGGTCTGTGCAGTTGTTGTCGTCCTGTTTCTCATTTTTTCGAGGGGTAAAAACTCTTAACCATTGCCTATGGAGAAGAATACAGACCTGGAGATCATTTCCCATCTCAAGCCTTCAAAAATGGTCAAAATCATGAATGATCCGGTGGCCTCTGCAAAGGCGGTACATCTTGTATATACCTCCGATGCAGAAACAGCCGGTATCACCAGAAAAAAAACGGGTAAAAAATATTCCTATTACAAAGATGGCGAGAAGATCCGGGATAAGGATGAGATCAACCGGATCAATAAGCTTGTCATCCCTCCCGCCTGGGAAAACGTATGGATCTGTGCCCTTGAAAACGGCCATCTTCAGGCTACAGGATTTGATGCCAAAAAAAGGAAGCAGTACCGCTACCACCCCTTATGGAGTGCCTTAAGGAATCATACTAAATTTTACAGGATGCTTCAGTTCGGGTATGCCTTACCCAATATCAGACTTCATGTGGAGCAGGATCTGGCCTTAAGAAATTTCGAAAAAAGAAAAATTCTCGCCCTGATCGTAAGCCTGATGCAGCGTACCAATATCCGCATCGGAAACAATGCCTATGAAAAGCTGTACGGGTCTTTTGGACTGACAACCCTGAAGAATAAGCATGTCACCATCAACGGGCAGAAAATAACATTCTCCTTTAAAGGCAAGAAAGGGATCATGCATCATGTTGACCTAAGGAGCAAAAAGCTCGCAAGACTTGTACAGAAATGCAAGGATATTCCCGGAAAAGAGCTTTTTCAATACTATGATGAGGACGGTAACCACCATTCTATAGATTCAGGGATGGTGAATGAGTATATCAGGGAGATCAGCGGAGAAGATTTTACGGCGAAAGATTTCAGGACCTGGTCCGGAACGGTAAGCGCACTGATCGCATTCAAGGAGATCGGATATGCGGAAAGCAATACGGAATATAAGAAAAAGGTAAAGGAAGCACTGGATATCGTGGCTTCGCATCTCGGGAATACCACTGCCGTATGCCGGAAATATTATGTTCATCCCCTGGTTATTAATCTTTATGAAAACAATACTATCAAAAAATATCTGGACGAGCTGGAAAAGATAGAAGAAAATGATGGTGTGGCGGGCTTAACCCAGGAAGAAAAACTGGTGCTTAAAATATTAGAAAATGAAAAGATGTAAATAGTCCTAATCAATTTTTTGTCCAGATTAAATGTTGTAAATTTGTATCATTCGCAAATTAAAAATAATACAACGTAATATGTCAAAAGCAATTTCGCAAGTACCATTTGCAGTAAACGAACCGGTAAATTCCTATGCGCCGGGTTCTCCGGAAGTTAAAAGCCTTATCGCCACTTATAAGAAAATGTGGTCTGAAAAGATAGAAATCCCGATGATTATCGATGGAAAAGAAGTAAGAACGAATGAAAAAGTACAGCTTCAGTCTCCGCAGGACCATGGCCATGATTTCGGTTTTTATTATAAAGGGACCATGCAGCATGTGGACGATGCCATCAATGCAGCTATGGCAGCAAAAAAAGAATGGAATGAACTGGGCTGGGAACAGCGCGCTTCCATCTTTTTAAAAGCCGCCGATCTGCTGGCAGGACCTTACAGGGACGTGATCAATGCAGCCACCATGATCGGCCAGTCTAAAAATGTACACCAGGCCGAGATTGATTCTGCCTGCGAATTGATAGATTTTTTAAGATACAATGTAGAGTTCATGACCGAGATGTATTCCGAACAGCCTGTGTCTGACAGCGGAATCTGGAACCGTGTAGAATACAGACCTTTGGAAGGCTTCTGTTTTGCTGTTACTCCTTTCAACTTTACAGCTATTTCAGGAAACCTTCCTACATGTATGGCCATGCTCGGGAATGTAGTAGTCTGGAAACCTTCAGACAAGCAGGTATATTCCGCCAAGGTGATTATGGATGTTCTTACCGAAGCCGGGCTTCCTGCAGGGGTTATCAACATGATTTTTACGGACGGAAAGGAAACAGCCGAAAAAGTATTGGCGCACCCGGATTTTGCAGGACTTCACTTCACCGGTTCTACCAAGGTATTTCAGGGAATGTGGAAAATGATCGGGGACAATATTCACCGCTATAAAACTTATCCGAGAATCGTAGGAGAAACGGGAGGAAAAGACTTCGTTATCGCCCACCCTTCTGCCAATGTTGAGGCTACGGCCACGGCTTTGGTAAGAGGTGCTTTTGAATATCAGGGGCAGAAATGCTCCGCCGCTTCCAGAGCCTATATTCCCAAATCGCTCTGGGAAGATGTAAAAAAGGTGATGGAAACGCAGATCAACTCAATAAAAATAGGTTCTCCGGAAGATCCTTCAAACTTCGTCAATGCAGTGATCGATAAAAACTCTTTTGAGAAATGTAAAGGATATATCGACAGGGCTAACAGTTCCGGTGAGGCTAAAGTGATCATCGGAGGAAAATATGACGATTCCAAAGGATGGTTCGTACATCCTACCGTTATTGAGACTACCAATCCTCAGTACGAAAGTATGGTTGAAGAAATTTTCGGTCCTATCTTATCTGTATATGTTTATGAAGATGAGAATTGGAAAGAAACTCTGAAGCTGGTAGATACCACCTCTCCGTATTCACTGACCGGATCTGTTTTTGCACAGGACAGATATGCGATCAATGAAGCTTATAAGGCACTGGAAAACTCTTCAGGTAATTTCTATATCAATGATAAGCCAACAGGTGCCGTAGTTGGGCAACAGCCTTTCGGAGGCGGCAGGGCTTCAGGTACCAATGATAAGGCAGGCTCTAAGATGAATCTGCTGAGATGGGTATCAGTAAGAAGCATTAAGGAAACTTTTGTTTCTCCTAAAGATTACAGGTATCCTTATCTTGGATAATTGTAAATAGAATAAGATATTGGGCCCCGGAGATTCCGGGGCTTTTTAATAGGTCCTATTTAACAAAAATTTAATTCTTTTATCTTTTTTTAATATTCATTAAATACCATTCGGAATAATTATTGAATTTTAATTAATACACCAAAAGAAATATTATGAAAAAGTTTTTGTTAATAATAGGCATAGGAATATTTGCAGTAAGCTGTGGAACTAAAGAATCCACCATGTCTTCGGGTAGTACAGATTCAACAGCAGTAGATACTACAAGACAAAATGTAGCCCCTACTACGACAGATACAACGACTACGCGAACGACGAATCCTGACAGCATCACGATAAAAATGGATTCTACAGTAACCTCACCTCCTGCCAAATAGAGATAAATAACATTCATGTTTAATCTTAAAATGGAAAATCCACAGATGAAAGTTCTGTGGATTTTTTGTGAAAAACTGAAGCGTATGAATCCGCAAGAACGGACCATATCTTTGGTTAATAATCATTATATTTGATCAATACTAAACATTAAAAAGAATTATTATGAAAAAATTATGGCTGGGAGCTGTTTTAGGCTTATTATTTTTAGGAAGCTGTGCTCAGAATAAAGAAAAAAGAGAAGAATTTAAAGATGATCATAATAAGAATGTCTTCAGGAACAAGATGGGGGATTCCGCTGTAGCTCATTCTGAGCCTGTTGTGCCTCAGGACAGTCTGAAGACCGCAGATTCCGTAAATATTTCAAAATAATATAACCGCAGAAATTCTGCGGTTATATTATTTTGTTTCCGCTCTTTTTAACATTAAAACCCAAAAGTGATCTAAGTACAGATACCGGCAACCAGAATATCCCTGCCGGACAATTTATTTATCTGACATAAAACATTACATTTGTACTTATTAAAAAATTTATTCATGAAAAAATCAGCAATACTTTCTTTCCTTATTATCGGGGCTTTAGTATGGGCCCAGGGAATCAAATTCGAAGACAGCAACTTCGCCACTATTCTTGCAAAAGCTAAAAAGGAAAATAAACTTGTTTTTATAGACGCCTATACAACATGGTGCGGGCCTTGCAAGCTGATGTCAAAAAATATTTTCCCGCTCAAATCCGTGGGAGATTATTATAACGCCCATTTTATCAATGCTAAGATCGATATGGAAAAAGGCGAAGGGATTGACATTGCCAAAAAATACAATGTAAAGGCATTTCCTACCTATCTGTTCATTAACGGGGACGGCGAAGAAGTACACAGGACCTTAGGATACGTGGAAGAGAATGATTTCATCCAGTTTGCAAAGGATGCCGATGATCCCAGCAAAAGGCTGTCAGCTTTAAGGCAAAAGTTTGAAAACGGAGAGAAAGATCCCGAGTTTCTAAAAAACCTGGCCGGCATGACCCTATATAATGATCCCGTATTTACCGGAAGAGTTTTGGAACGCTATTTTAAAGATAAGACCAGCCTGAGCCAGGAAGATATACAGATACTGCTTTCCGGAACGCAGAGTACAGAAAGCCCGCTGTACACAATTTTCCGGGAAAAGAAAGCTGATATTATAAAAATCCTTCCTGAAGACCGATATGAAAAGTTTGACAAGAACATACAGCTGAATACCATTGTAAAAAAATCCTATAATCCTGACACGAAAACCTGGAACGACAGCTACTTTCTTACAGAGACCCAGAAGTTTTTAAGCAAGGATGAAGCTGAAAAGATCTTGAAAAGAGCGAAGGCCAATCGGGCATTAAAGGATAAAGACATTGCCACCTATGAAAAACTGAGCCTGGATCTGTATAAGGATTATTCTTCAGCAAGCTCTGAAGAACTGAATTCCCTGGCGTGGAATTTCTTTGAGAATGTAGATAACAAGTCTTCCCTGGAAAAAGCCTTAGCCTGGGCCCAGGAATCTGTGAAGAAAAACCAGAATTATGCCAATACCGATACCCTGGCCAATCTTTATAATAAGATCGGGGATAAGAAAAATGCCAGGCTGTGGGCTGAAAAGTCCATAGAGCTTGCCAAAGCCTCAGGCCAGGATTCTTCTGATACTGAAAAGCTGCTGAAAAGCCTATGATCAATAAATAAAAAACCGCAGACTTCCGCGGTTTTTTTATTTACATAATAGTTCAGTTATACCGATTCCTAATATTCGAATAATACGCTGCCCCATGTAAATCCGCTACCAAAGGCCGAAAGAAGCACAAGATCTCCTCTTCTGATCTTCCCCTGCTCTATGGCTTCACTCAAAGCGATCGGAATGGAAGCGGCCGTTGTATTCCCATACTTCTGTATGTTATTATAGATCTTTTCATCCGGTAATCCGAATTTCTGCTGGACAAACTGGGCAATTCTTAAATTGGCCTGATGTGGGATAAACATATCTATATCCTCAACGGTTTTTCCGGCTTTGCTTAAAGCTTCTTCCATTGTTTCCGGAAATCTTGTCACAGCATGTTTAAAGACGAAGTTTCCGTTCATGATCGGGTATACTTCCTTATTGGTAACATTTTCCGGTTCTTTTCTCATCCTGTCGCTCCAGCCGAATTTGGAACCCGGGAACTGAGTACACAGCTCATCCGCATATTTTCCTTCAGAATGCATATTTACGGACAAAACATCTCCGGCATTGGCATCTTCCGTAGCTGAAAGTACAATTGCTCCTGCCCCATCTCCGAAAATAACGGAAACCCCTCTTCCTTCATCAGAAAAATCAAGACCGAAGGAGTGGATCTCCGCCCCCACTACCAGGATATTTTTATATGTTCCGGATTTAATGAAAGCATTGGCAACACTCATGGCATATACAAAGCCCGAACACTGGTTTCGTACATCCAGGGCGCCGATAGTGTCGCATCCCAGCATATCCTGCAATAAAACACCACATCCCGGAAAGTAATAATCCGGAGAAAGGGTTGCAAAAATAATATAATCTATATCTTTAGCCGTTAAGCCTGCATTCTGTATAGCTTTTTCGGATGCCCTGAAACCCAGGTACGCTGTTGTTTCATGGGAATCATTTCTGTTTTTTCTATGTCTTCTTTCTTTGATTCCTGTTCTTTCTGTGATCCATTCATCATTGGTTGTCATTAGCTTCGCCAGATCATCATTTGTTACAACATTATCCGGAACGTAAAATCCGATACCTTTTATTGTACTTTTAATCATATAGTTTCATAATTTTGGGCAAAGATAAAACTTATTTAACACATAGTTTTTCAAAATATTAGTATTTTTACTTATGTCAATTAATACCCTATACAGAGATCCCCATTGCGAATGGGTAGATGTGGAAGCTCCCACACAGGAGGACCTGAAATTCCTGCATGAGAGATATGAGATCAATAACCTTCTTCTGGAAGATACTTTGGATCCGAATCATTTACCTAAATATGAAGAGGACGGAGAAATAAAATTTTTTCTGCTGCGTGAAAGCACCGAACTGGAAAGAAAAAATCTCAATACCATCAGCGATATCAGTACCAAGATCGGGATCTTTCTTTTAAACAATACGATCATTACCGTTCACAGGATGAGAACCAAAAGTATTGTACTGACCAAAAAACAGATCTCCGAAGCACAAGGCCACACCACTCCCCAGAATATCGCATTAATGATCGCCCTGCTGATTATGAAAAGCTTCGATGATGAATCGATAAGCCTGATGGAAACCATGGACAATATTGAAAACGAAATTTTCCTGAAAAATACAAATCATACGAACCAGATCCGCAGGCTATATAAACTGAAAAGAAAATCGGGGTTAAATTCAAGGGTGCTTACCATTTCTGCAGATGCCATTGACAAATTCAAACTCCTGGGATTGCAGGTTTCCGAAGTCGTTGATCTCAAAGATAAACATAAAGACGTAGTTGCCGATTTTGAGCATCTGAATATACAGGTAACCAACCTTATTTCGATGTTTCTGGCGCTGTCTGACCAAAAGGCCAACCAGGTAATGAAGGTCCTGGCTATCTATTCGGTCTATTTTTTACCAATCACCTTTATAGCAGGGGTATATGGGATGAATTTCGACAATATGCCTGAACTTCATCACAAGTATGGATATTATTTCACCCTGGGTCTGATGGCTTTAATTGTAATCATTACCTTTATTTATGCAAGGCGCAAACAATGGTGATTTTACGCTGTAATAAGGGTAGAAAACCCATTTCCTTCAATAAATAATTGAATTATTTTTATGGCATCCAATTAATACCAAACACCAGATCAATATGAAAACCGATGCTCTCAATAAGGTTCTTGCAGAAAACATCCTTTCCGATGAGTCTAAAGAAAAGCTCATAGCACTCCACGAAAGCATTTCAGCCAGGGAATTTTCTGATCTTCTGGATGCTGAAGGCAACCAGTACGTGGAATTTGTACAGGAAGGCGGAGGCGTGTGGGGAAGTGCACTGGTAGGATACCTGTACGGTCTGGAAATCTTCGGGATCAGGTTTCTCAAAGTAGCCGGAACAAGTGCGGGGGCAATTAATACCATGCTTATTGCTGCATGCAGGACCAAAGAAGAGACTAAAAGCGAAATCATAAAAGATATCCTTTTCAACTGGAATTTTGCAGATTTCATGGATGGGAAACCTTATGTAAAAACCACCATCCATGCAATGCTCAACAATAAGGATTTTTTTAAAATCAATGCCATTATCATAGCTGCCGTAATGGTTATTCTTATTACGATCCCTTTTGCGGTACCGTCTGAAACCACGCTCCGGGCCAAGCTTCTTTTTCTGGTTCCACTGATCCCCGGGGTTATTGCCTTCTTCTGCATTAAAAAGTTTTATAATGATTTCAGAAAGCAAAACAGCGGTTTCAATCCCGGAAATGTTTTTCTGGATACTATGAAAACCACCCTGGAAAGTTTCGGCATAAAAACGATTGCAGAGCTTAACAATAAGTTTGTACAAAAGGAGCATCAGCTTAACCTTAACTACCGTTACGGAAACGGGCAGGAATATTATGCTATTACGCTGAACAGCATTGAAGAAATCAAAGCCAATAATTCAGCGCACATCGACCAGACCCGTTATAAAATATTTTATGAAAGTGCCGTTAATAACGATTATTATAAGAACAATCCTTTTTACAAGCTGAAATCGGAGTATATCATTATCACTACCGACATCAATGCCAAAATAAAAGTTGAGCTTCCTACCATGGCCAATCTGTACTGGTCTGAAGAGGAACTGAAGCACATCAGCCCAGCCCAGTTCGTACGGGCTTCCATGTCCGTTCCTTTCTTTTTCGAACCTTTCCAGAAAAGGATCAACAAGGATGATGATTCGGTAAAGTATGCCTGGAAATTCTGGATGAATACCAAGCCTGAAGATATATACCCCGTTGGTATTTTCATTGACGGCGGAAGCATTTCCAACTTTCCAATCGATCTTTTCCATGCCAGCGAGGTCTTTTACCCGCGAATGCCTTTGTTCGGAGTACAGCTGACAAATGATACCGACATTCTTTCTGAAAAAGGCAAAACCAGCGAACAGATTTTAAAGACCCCGTTTTCTTATGCCGGAAACATCATCAGTACTTTAAAAGGCTTTAATGACAAATCTTTTCTTACCAAGCATACTTTTTATCATTTATACAGCATCCAGACCGTGAATTGCGGATCCAGCAGCTGGCTCAATTTCTTTATGAAAAGGGAGGAAAAGGAGGATCTCTTCAACAGAGGCTTCCAGGCAGCTCTTGATTTCCTCAACAGGTTCGATTGGGAGAAATACAAAACTGAAAGGATGATGCTTTCCATGAAAGAGAAAAAGATTTTAAAGGAAGAGGATACCCCTACGGTGGGATAAAGAAACTTTCCGTTTATCTCTCAGCCATTCTTTATGGATCTATGATAGGACCCGTTTTTACCCTTCTCATCAGCAAATGTCCTGAAGCCTGGTTTGGCCGGACTGATTCAATCGTGCGATTGCTATATTTTGGCGGCGGTGAAACCGCCGCCAAAATATCCTGATAAGCCTATTTTTCATCCCACATAGGGCCATGCCTTAAAATTTCATGGTAGACAGGGCAACTTTCTGAATGGGCTCCTTTCAGATATCCGGCACTCATTAAAAACTCATTAACAATCTCCCCACCGGTAAACTTGAATGTTTTCTTAAACAGCTTCATCCATTCCGGTAATGTTTTAGGGTGATGGTATTCCAGCCATTTTTTAAAGGAGCCGTATTCCTTTTGCAGTTCAAGAACAGTTCTGGCATTTTCAATAGCTGCATTTATCTTCAGTTTATTTCTGATGATTCCGGGGTCAGCGAGCAGCCTTTCACGATCTTGCTCGGTATAGGCTGCTATTTTTTTGATATTGAAATTGCTGTATGCCTTTCTGAAGCCCTCTTCTTTTTTCAAAATGGTTTCCCAGCTTAAACCCGCCTGATTGATTTCCATGATCAGCCTTCCGAACAGTTCATTGTCATCATGAATAGGAAATCCATAGTGATGGTCATGGTAATGCTTATGGAGCGCTTTTCTGCTTTCGGGTTGTATGGTTTCTATAGCCAAACAATAACTCATTTCAGTATTTCTTCTGTTTAATTAAAATTTATCTAAAGCTTTTTGATGTCAATTTCCGTGCCTGTGCTATCTGAGATATACCGGATACCAAATGTCTCGCCCGGCCTATCTCCGGTTCGGCTCAGAAATGTTCAATAATTTTACCCAAATTATTCCGGCTTATTTATTTTCACCTTGTAAAGTTAAGCGGAATTTTGACAACTACCTGTCAGCAGAACCGGACCGAATTATAAAATATCTATTGTTTATAAATTATCAATAAAATCCAGATACATGGGAATACTTCTTTCGATCCATTCCTGAGAAGGATTTTGTTCAATTCCATAGTAAACAAAAGGTTTTCTGTAATCAGCCCTGATGTATTCAAAGGTCAGTTCAAAAGGTCTTGTAAGCTCATCCATTGTGTACTTGTATTTTCCTTCCGCACTGAAACCTTTATCATCAATTCCTGTGGAAATGGCTAAAGCTATTTTCTTTCCCCCAGCCTTATACCCGCTCTTACTACCATAAGCCCAGCCGTATAAAAGAACCTCATCAAACCATTTCTTCAAAAGCGGCGGACTGCTGAACCAATAGAATGGAAACTGAAAAATAATGGTATCATAAGATTCTATCAGCTCCTGCTCTTTTTTAACATCTATCTTTTCATCAGGATACGCTTCATATAGCTGATGAATAGTATATTTCTCAGGATATTTACTCAATTCTTCCACCCATCTCCTGTTGATAAGAGATGTTTCCATTCCGGGATGGATGACAATGATTAATGTTTTCATATTCTCAATTTCTTTTGCAAAAATAATTGGTGTAACTTACTTTTTATATATTAGCAGCTAATTGTATGGTACTATAAAAAAAGTAAGTAATGACAAAAATAAAGGAATCCTCAACTCATTTTGCAAATAAAAAGGCTCTTGCGGAGAAATGTCCTGAAATATATGCTTCCAATATGATTGGCGGGCAGTGGTCTCTTGCCATCTGCTGCTATCTGATCAATGGCAAGCTAAGATTTGGAGAATTGAAAAAGAAGCTTGAGACCATCACAGAACGTATGCTTACCCTTCAGTTACGCAGGCTGGAACAGGATAAAATTATCAAAAGAACGGTTTATGCGGAAGTTCCTCCCAGGGTAGAATATGAGCTGACAGAAATAGGATATAAACTGAAGCCTGTCATCAGGGAGCTTGAGACATGGGGGAAAATGCACTGTGAAAATATGAAGTTTAAATCCAAATAAAAAGCCTCCGGGTGTTTCCGGAGGCTTTCTGTTCAGTTAATTTAGTGCATGGCTTCACTCAAATCTATTTTTTCTTTGCTTTTTCTTTCCTTAATGAAAAGGATAAACGGAATACATACCAGGAATATTATTCCTAAATACAGAAAAACATCCATGTATGACAATACCGAAGCCTGTTTGGTTACTGTAAGATCCAGCAGTTTATAGGCGGAATTCAGGGCGGCATCAGGAGTCATTCCTTTAGCGATAAAGCTTGCCTTCAAGGCTTCCACCCTCTGCTGCACATTAAAGCTGTTCTCATCCAGGTGAGACAGAAGGTTTACCCTGTGTTTCTGGCTTTCATTGGCAATAAATGTGGTAATTGCCGCAATCCCGAAAGAACCTCCCAGCTGTCTCATCATTCCTGTAAAAGCTGCTCCCTGACCAATCTCCTGTCCTTTCAATGTGCTTAAAGAAAGTGAGGTGATCGGGATAAACAGCAGCCCAAGACCGGCACCTCTTACAATCAGCATCCAGAAAAAAGCATCCTTACCGGTATCCGGGGTCAGGATCTTATACCCCCAGAAACTGTAAACAAAGAATATGAACAGTCCGAGGGACACCAATATCTGCTGTTTTGCTCCTTTGGTGAGCAATCTTCCGATAATCGGCATCATGAAGGCCGTAGTTAAAGCGGCCGGGATCATCAATGCCCCCGATTGCAGAGCTGTCCATCCCAAAATACTTTGGGTATAAAGCGGAACGATGAATGTAGAACCATACAAACCAAATCCTAAAACAAAAGACATCACCGTTCCGATTCTTAAATTACCGTTCTTCAGCACCCGGAGCTCCACAATCGGGTACCTGAAGGTAAGCTCTCTCCAGAGGAATAATATAAATCCTAAAACAGCCGTTACGGTAAAGGTTACAATCATTCCGCTTTCAAACCAGTCTTCTTCGTGACCCCTTTCCAAAATGAACTGTAGTGATCCCACAGTTATCGCCAGCAAAGCGATTCCCAGCCAATCTACATCTGATGCTTTGCGTTTCTCAGCATATTTAGGGCTCCTTACAAATTGCAGGGTCATCAGCGTTGCCGCAATACCGATCGGAATATTGATATAGAAAATATACGGCCAGCTGTAGTTATCAACGATATATCCTCCCAACGGCGGACCCAAAGTAGGCCCGATAATCACTCCCAGCCCATAGATCGCCTGGGCCATACTTCTCTTTTCAATCGGATATGATTCCGTAATGATCGTTTGTGAAGTCACCAGTAAGGCTCCACCGCCAATCCCCTGCACCAGTCTGAAAAATACCAGTTCCCAGATATTTGTAGCATTTCCGCATAAAAACGAAAATACCGTAAAGATAATGACAGAAGCCGCAAAGTAATTTCTACGCCCGAACTGCTGTGAGAGCCAGCTCGTCATTGGTACGATAATTACGTTACCTATCGCATAAGCCGTAATCACCCAGCCTACTTCGGAAAGCGTAGCCCCCAGGTTACCCTTCATTTCATTCAGGGCAACGTTCACAATTGTGGAGTCTACGATCTCCAGCAGAGCACAAAGAATAGCCGTAATGGTAATAATGACTCTCCGGGCTCCATATTCTACTAATGAATCTTGCATAATTTTGTGTACAAATATTTTGCATCATGCACAATGTTCATGTATCAGGACCACTAGGGAAGGTGTATGTCTGCTCTGACAGGTAACCTTAAAGTGATGCCTACATTTCCATTGTTACAGGGATGCCTTTTTATTTTAAAGTAACTTCCGCCTTTACATTCATTCCTGTCCTTAATCTCTTGGCAATATTTTTGTCAAGATTTACAAAATCGATTTTTACAGGAAGCCTTTGTACTACTTTCACGAAGTTACCACTCGCATTATCCGGAGGAAGGATAGAGAATGTTGCTCCAGTGGCCGGAGAGAATGAGCTTACTACGCCTTCAAACTCCCTGTCCGGGAAAGCATCAATTTCAATTTTAACCTTTTGCCCTTCCACCATTTTGTCTACCTGGGTTTCTTTAAAGTTAGCCACAACCCATTTCTGATCATTGGTAACCAAAGCGAACAATTGTGCACCAGCCTGGAGATATTGCCCTGCCTGGATAGGAACTTTGCCTACATATCCATCTTCGGGAGCCACAATTACAGTGTAAGAAAGGTTTAGTTTGGCATTATCCACATCTACCTGTCTTTGTTTAGCCACAGCATTGGCTACGCTGATCTGCTGGGAGCTGGCTGCCGTCTGGGAAGAGGCTACCGCAGTCTGTTTGGCGATCTGGTTTCTCTGGTCAATCAGCACCTGCAGCTGTTTGTCAGCGGATTGTTTTGCAGCCAGAGCCTGCTCATATTGTTGTTCGGTAATCGAGTGGTCTTTTACAAGATTAGCATATCTTTTCAAATCCTGGGTTGTTCTCCATACATTTACCTTGGCAGCTTCAATCTGGGCATTAGCTGTTGCTACAGCAGCTTCCGAAGTATTGATGTTTTTAGAGGTTGCCGTAGTGGTGGCCTCGGCAGTCGAAATATTGCTTTTCGCGGTAGATAAGGCTGCTTCTGTCTGCTCAAGGGCCATTTTCTGATCCCTGTCATCCAAAATGATGAGAGTGTCTCCTTTTTTTACGAACTGGTTGTCTTTTACTTTTACTTCGGCTACATAGCCTGAGATTTTGGAAATTACCGGAGCCATATTGGATGTAATCTGGGCATCGTCTGTTTCTTCATGGGTTTGCCCGTAAGAATAGGCTCTGTAGCCGTAAATTCCTCCACCTATCAATACAACCGCTAAGATTATTGGGAAAACTAAACTTTTTTTCTTTTTAGGTTCAGTTGCTTGTGTATTATTA
Source organism: Chryseobacterium gossypii (assembly GCF_041361455.1). Taxonomy (NCBI): domain Bacteria; kingdom Pseudomonadati; phylum Bacteroidota; class Flavobacteriia; order Flavobacteriales; family Weeksellaceae; genus Chryseobacterium; species Chryseobacterium gossypii. The sequence continues at coordinate 49,795 of NZ_JBGCUR010000004.1, forward strand.
TTTTCCATTTTGGGTATAGTTCTTTTATTTAATTGTTAAAGTTCCTGTAGTTTGTAATAGTTTTCTGTATGCCAATGCTGCGTCTGCCTTTGCATTAATAACGCCTACATTCGCTGAAATCTGGGCGGCATCAGCATCCAGAAGCTCTGTCATGGTAGCCAGCCCGTTATCAAATTTATTTTTTGTGATCCTGTAATTTTCGTTAGCCTGATCGGCGGATTTTTCAAAAACAGCTATTCTCTGTTTTGAATAATTGGCATTCTGGTATTCCCTGTTTACATCAAGCCTGATATTGTCATTTAGCAGCTCATTCGTAGCTTCAAGCTGCTTTTCTCTTGCTCTGGACTGCCTTAAAGCTGAATTTTGCTTCCATAGGTTAGCCAGGTTATAGGAAACTCCCACGCCCACATTCACGGCATTATAAATGGTCAGAAATTTAGGTGCATCCGCAGCTACATATCCTCCCGTTAATGCCACGGTAGGGTAATTTTCAGCTCTCGCCGCTTTGGTTCCCAGCTCCGCCGCCTTTCTCTGCTGGTCCAGCGCCTGAAGATCCTTACGGTTTTGCTGAGCCTCCATGATGTAATAATCAACAGGTTTTACGTCATTACCTTCATCGATATAATTGGGATCCACTTCTATTTCGGTAGTGGTCGGCAGCCCCAGCAACAGGTCCATATTGATATTGGCAATATTGTAATTGTTTTTAGCTTCCAACAGCTGCAACTCAATATTTGAAGTCTGAAGGTTAGCCTTCAAACGGTCATTTCTTGCAATCAAACCGTTGTTTTCCATCTTAAGGAATGTTTCATCCCTTTTCTGTGAAGCAACCAGGTTTTCTTCCAGAACTTTTATGGATTGATTGGCCTTAAACAGGTTATTGTAGGCCTGCGCAACATTGTAGGCAATAGCTACCTTATCGTTTTCCGTACTTAGTTTGGCAGCTTCTACCAGATATTTGGCAGACTGGATGCCATATTTTATCCTTCCTCCCGAATAAAGCGGCATAGAAAGGCTGGCCTGTCCCAAAAACACGGATTTCGGAGCCGCCATTTCACTGCTTCCCCCGCTTCCTGATTCTTCAAGGAACTTCAGGTCTACCTTGGCATTGGTTAAATGCATATAACTTCCCGAGAGTTTCAGGTCCGGAAGTTGTCTGTTTTTTGCTTCAAGAAGATCGGCCGTAGCCTCTTCTATTTTAGCGGCATCAATCTTCAGATTTTTGCTGTTTTGAATGCCCAGCTGCACTGCCTCGTCCAGAGTGAGCTGTTTTTTCTCCTGGGCATTGGCGCTTACAATTCCCACAAACAGGGAGATTGCAATAATGGTATTATTTATTTTCTTCATAACCTAAAAGGTCTTTTAGTAAGTTTTTTATATATTTATTAAGTTCTGTGTAATATTTTTCATTAAAAACTTCGTCATCATCTGTATTGTTCAAAAACTCTTTATACATGTCTATGGCATTGGACGCGTAAAATAATGTTCCGCTGACCGTAGCATGAAGCAGGTAGTTCGGAGGGTTCTTCGTAAAGATTCCTTTTTTCAGACCGCTTTCCAGCACCTGCGAATACATATTGATAAATCCCATTTTCGTTTGTCTGAGAAACTCCAGCATTTGCGGATTTTCTGAGTGAAGCTGTTCCCTTTGCATGATCCTGTAAAAACATTTATGGTTTCTTACCCTGTCTGCAAACTGATCCACTATCTTTTCTATTTTCTCCCATTCGTTAATATCGGTTCTTTCCAAAATGCCTTTGGAAAAGAATTGCCCCTCATTCATTCTGTACTCGACTAATTTTTCGTACAGTTTTTCTTTGGAACCGAAATAATATGAGATCATAGAAATATTTACATTTGCCGCTTTTGCGATCTCCCTTGTGGAAGTCCCTTCAAACCCTTTTTCGGCAAAGAGCTTTTCGGCGGCAAAAAGTATATTTTCTTCTTTTGAAATCATGTTTACTTCTATTTTTTCAGGCTGCAAATTTACATAAGATTTTAAATAAATCAAACGATTGATTGATTTTTTAATGTTTTTTTAATAAAAGGCTCTATATCAGGCATCTTTCCTGCTTCTGTTTCCCTTGATCAGGATGCCGGAATGCTTTATCGGATTACACTTGCACGAAAAAATTAATGCAAAAACTCCGACACTGAGGCCGGAGTTCAAGAATGAAATTGAGCTAAACTTATATTATTAATCGGTTACGATCATTTTTTTAGAGGCGACCGGCTTTCCATTGACTACCAGGCTATAAAGGTAAGTCCCTGGTGATAGGGTTCGTGCGGAAACGATAACCTGCTTTTCTCCCTTCTTCACAGGAATAACCTGCAGTTGCCTCCCATTCAGATCATAAATGTTTATGGACGCGGCTCCGTCTTCTGCATTAAATTTAATTATGGTTTCCTCACTGAAGGGATTGGGAGCATTCTGCTCAAGGGAAACAGAAGAAGAAATCTGATTGTCCCTGCTTGTGTTTCTATTCCCTGAAAGGGCATTTATTTTTTCTTCCAGTGCCTCCATTTTACTTTTCAAATCATTGATCTCAGATTTCTGTGCTTTCAGCTCATTGAGCAATAATGGGATAAATTCAACATAGTTAAGCCCATAATTCCCCTTTTCGTCTATGCTGACCAGGTTGGGAAATTCTTTTTCCACTTCCTGGGCAATAAATCCAAAATGCAATTGATCTCCGGACCTGTTTTCACCTTCTTTCTTCTTAAAAGTATAAGAATAAGACTCGATATTCAACAGATTAGGCGAAAGGCTTTTTAAAGGTTTGATATTTTCCTTCAACCTTCTGTCCGAAGTCGAGATAAAAGACTGGGCCCTTGCCTCAAGGGCAACCTGTAGCCTACCATCTATATACAATTCGTTATTCCCATTTCCCAGAAGGGTAACACCACCCGTAGAGGTGCCATTCCCGCCATTAAGAAAGTTTAAATAAGCCACACCTCTCAGGGAATTCATTATGGTACCGTTGCCGAAGCTCGGACTGGAATAAAATACGATTCCCGATGATTTTATATTTCCAAGATTATCATTGTACACAATACGGTTTTCATTTACGGAATTAGATAAAGAGCGGAGCCCGAAAACCCCGCCAATACTTAGCCAGTTTATCAATACGGGATCTACAGGGGGAATAATATTGGTGACTCTACTGTATACTTCCATGATGTTTGGAACATTAGTTCCTGAAAACATGGTGTAACCATGATTGATTTTCAAAGCTGAGGTGCCGGGACCGGAATTTATGTCCAGACGTGCAGTGGGCGCCGTATTGCCGATACCAACATTTCCGGAAGTAGTAGTTGGCGTTGCAGTTCCTGTCCATACATTTTGTGCAGAAACAGAGGATGCTATTCCCAGAAGAAGCAGGCATAAGGAAGTTTTCATCTTTTTCATAGTATTAATTTTTATGATGGGTTCATTTGACAATAAATATACTATGAGATAAGAATCTTTCTGCCTTAAAAAAAGCAAGTGTCGGCCATTATTGAGTAAGTGCGGTTATCTTCAGATAAGTGTAGGTTAAATCAAACGTCAGGGTGATGGAAGCTTGGCTAAGCTGATTTATGGATATATCTTGAAAGCTTAATTCCTAAATCGGTCCAGATGATCTTTGGATTACCGTTTCGGGTCAAATGCAGGTCAGCTGTACTGATTTCTTCCAGAATATTCTCAATATTGGCACCGCTGATAAATTTTGAGAAGCCGCTCCAATTGAAACCGTTCGCATTGATTTTTTTGTATACCAGATCTTCAGACTGGTAGTTCTGAAGCAGTGCCAATCTGAAGATCTCCGAGCAGTAATCCAGAAAGTTTTTTTGCTTCTCCCTGTTCCAGCCTGCAATATCCCTGGCCCATAAAATAATGCTTTTCAGAAATTCAGGTTTCTTTTTTACCTGAAAAGCATCCCGCACCCACTGGACGAACAGCCTTTCAAATTCTTCGTTCTTATTTCCCGAGTTTAAAAGCTTGACGGCGTCATTAAGGTTACCCTGTGCTTCATGGATGATTTCCTTCAGTCTTTCCCCGGAAACGGAAAAGTTCCGGGTAAGATAGTTTTCAAGATCTTCATCCTGGATCCTTGGCACCTCTACGATCTGGGTTCTTGAGAGTATGGTGGGAAGAATGTCATTGGTACTTTCTGCCGTAAGGAGAATAATGGTTTTTGCCGGCGGTTCTTCCAGAAACTTAAGGAATTTGTTTGAGGCTGCTACATTCATTTTGTCAGCCCTCCATACAATCAGAATTTTGGTCCCTCCTTCAAAGCTTTTCAGGGAGAACTTCTGATTCTGATCGTCCACTTCATCCGCAGATATAAACAGCTGCTTATTTTCAGAGTCCAGGAAGGCCGTCCAGTCATCATAACTTGAATATGGGAAATTCATAATCATTTCCCTGAACTCCTCAAATTTGTTCTTGCTTAGGGAATTCTTGTTGTCTGTATAAACCGGGAAGCTGAAATGCAGATCAAGGTGATTAAGGTGCTCAACTTTTGAAGCAGCATGCTCATTTTCACCCTGCAGGATCTCTTTGGCATAGGCTAAAGCCAGAGGCAAGGTTCCGTAGCCTTCTTTTCCTACAAAAAGCTGAGCGTGGCTCACTCTGTTTTCAGCGATACTTTCTTTAAGAAGTTTTTTCAGATTTTCCTGTCCGGCTATGTTCTCCCAATTCATGTTTCAAAGATAATAATTTTGCCGAAAGTGCTGTTCACCATATCAAATTTTACAGGCAATTCAGCAACGAAATCATCATCCGTAAAATCAATGATGAAACCGGCCGGGCATTTGCAACCGCCAAGGCCCCTTAACAAACTTTAACCTCATATAATTTTTACAATTCATTAATATTTAAGATATTTGCGCATTGTTTTAAAAATAAAGAATGAAAAAAATCTTTGTACTATCATTCATATCTGTTGGATATTTCCTAAATGCACAGAGTTTAAGCAACTCTCCCTATGCAACTTATGGAATCGGAGATGTAAAATATGATAATACGATTGAAACCTCCTCAATGGGTGGCATATCAACAGCTTATATCAGCGATTTTACCAGTAGTTTCAACTTCGCAAACCCTGCGAACAACTCCAATTTTGAGCTTACAAGCATAAAACTGGAAGCTACCAACGAAAACAATTATTTCAAAACAAATTACAACGATACAAAGTCTACCAAACATTCTACGTATCTGTCTAATATCACATTAGCATTCCCTTTATCTTCAAAGGTGAAAATGGGGCTTTCCTATCAGCCATACAGCTCCAAAAGCTATGATATTCTCCATTCGGAAACGTTAGAGGACGGGAGCATTCTTTATAACAGATTTAAAGGTAGTGGTACGCTCAATATAGCACAGGCCGCGGTTTCCTATAAGATTAATCAGGAACTAGCAGTAGGAGCAAGAGCAAACCTGTATTTCGGTAACCTTTATGATCTGAACGAATTATATTCTTCAAATGCCGAGCTTTATAACGGCTATGAAACCAAAAACAGTATCCACAATTTTAATTTTACCCTGGGAGCAAGCTACCAGCACCTGAATACCCGTACAGATCGTAAACTGACCATTGGTGCTACCACTACTTTCGGAAATACAAGTAATATGACTACGGACTACACCAACAGTACTTACTTCTATTCCGATGTTTCCCAGAACACGAAAACCAACGAAACCATCATTGAACAGAAAAGCAAAAGCTCCAAGAACCTGATCCCGCTACAGGCATCGGTAGGGGTTGGCTACGGTGAGGAAAATAAATGGTTTGTTTCCCTTCAGGGAGATTATAAGAAAGGTGAAACCATTTCTTATTTCGGCAGTTCTTTAGACTTGCAGGATTCTTACAGGGTTTCTGTGGGAGGCTGGTATCTGCCTAATTATAATAACTTCAGAAGTTATTTCTCAAGGGTTGTTTACAGATACGGAGCTTTCTATGAGAAAGGTAATCTGCAACTTTACGGTAATAATATCAACAAATTCGGGATTACGGCAGGCGTCCTTCTTCCGTTCAAAAACAGCAGCATAACGAGAATGAGTGGTCTTGAGCTAGGCCTGGAAGTAGGGAAAAGAGGAACGCTTAAAGATAATCTGATCAATCAGAATTTCATCAACTTCAGAATAGGCTTCAATTTTGCAGACAAATGGTTTAGAAAGTCTCTATATAATTAACATGAAGCTTTTAAAGAACATATCATATAAAAATATAGCATACCTTTTTAGTTGTGCTATATTTTTTATATCCTGTGAGGAAGACCTTACGAAGGCCAATGGTAACCAAAGCAAGAATTTCCCTTCGCAGATTATTAATAATGCCAACATCATTCAAAGGGATTCCGGTTTTGTGACCTTAAAGGCCTTTGCCCCTATCATTGAAAAGTATGAGCTGATAGACAGCCCGTATGTGGTAGCCAGAAAGGGGATAAAAATAGATTTCTTCGATAAGAAAAAGCCTAAGGTACCGGGGAAGATTACCGCGAAATATGCCCGGATATTCGAGTATAAAAAATTTTACGAAGCCAGGGGTAATGTAAGAATTACCACCAATGAGGGCCAGCGGTTTGCCATGCAAAGCATTTACTGGGATCAGAAAAAAAACCGCATCTATACCCATGATACGGTATATGTAACGATGGAAGACGGCTCTACCCTGGTAGGGGCACACGGCATGACGGCCAAGGATGACTTTTCCGAATATACCTTCTATAAGAACACCGGGGATTTCAGTGCCAAACAGCTAACAGCATCCCAAAAATAATCATTATGACCTTTCGAGCCATCGGTTTAATGTCCGGAACAAGCTTAGACGGCTTAGATATCTGTTTCGCCGAATTTATGCGTAACGGGGACCGCTGGACGTTCAAAATATTACAGGCCGATACACTTCCCTATCCTGAAAAATGGGAAAACAGGCTCAGAAATGCCATACACATCACTTCTGAAGAATTACTGGAACTTAATTCGGAATATGGATTCTACCTGGGAAGACAGGTTCAGGAATTTATAGAGAGATATGGCCTTAAAAACATCAACCTCATTGCTTCTCACGGGCACACTGTTTTCCACCTACCTCAGAAGAAGTATACGCTTCAGATCGGGGATGGCAGAGCAATAAAGCTGGAAACAAACCTGCCTGTAATTTATGATTTCAGGAGTCAGGATGTCCTGATGGGCGGCAATGGTGCACCATTAGTTCCTATCGGAGACGAACTCCTCTTTTCCACCTATGACGCATGTCTTAATTTAGGCGGATTTTCCAATATTTCTCTAAAAATACAGGACAAAAGGATCGCTTTTGACATTGTCCCGGCCAATATTGTCCTTAACCAACTGGCACAAAGCTTCAGGAAAAGCTTCGATGAAAACGGGGATCTGGCAAGAGCCGGAAAGACCGATCAAGAGCTGTTGAGAAGTTTAAATTCTTTAGTGTTCTATGGACAGCCTCATCCAAAGTCATTAGGTGTGGAATGGTGCAATCAGTATATCTTTCCATTGTTGCAAAACGTTGATCCTCTGGATGCTATGGCTACCTTTACAGAGCATATCGCCCTGCAGGTTTCTAATGTGATCAACAGCAACCAATTGAAAAGTATCCTTTTTACAGGAGGAGGAACCTATAATACTTATCTGGTGGAAAAAATCAAAGCCAGGACCACTGCCCGGGTGATCATTCCTGAAAAGGAAATAATAGAATATAAAGAAGCTTTGATTTTCGCCCTGATGGGTGTTTTAAAGCTCAATGGGGAGATTAATGTACTTGCTTCCGCAACAGGAAGCTCACGGGACCACAGCTCGGGAACCATTGCCTGATATCAATTTGCCTCTGACAATACAGTTCATTGCCAACATAGACAAACACTCTCCGAGAACCGGCCAAGCGGGTTTAAATAGCCTTTACCATTTACAACAATGGTATTGAAAAAAAATGAGGCTGTCTCAAAAGTACCCCCTCTCTCGGACTCCTGTCTGACAACTTTTGTCATTTAAGAGATTCTCAGAGCGTTAATTTACCTTTTGAGACAGCCTCATCCTTTATTTATAGGCCTCTATCTTGTCTGTCAGGGTATTGATGAAATTCTGGAGAGGCTTTTCTACCATCATTTTGATAAACGGATTAAACTTACCTTCAAACAGCATCTGTACTTCGGTTTGGTTTTCATTAAGGGGATTCAGGGTGGCTGTTAAGGAGAAATCCAAATTTGAGCTTGCAGATTTTAATACAGCCTTATTATCTGAAACTTCATCAATCTTCAATGCTATTTCCGGCATTCCTTGCAGCCCGAATTTAAAGCCGTCTTCTCTTACTTCAAACTTTTGAAGACTATCCGGCATAAATTCTTTATAATTTTCAGGTGATTTCAGCAGTTCTGTTAATTCCTTACATGATTTATTGACAATAATCTTTCGTCCTTCTAAATTCATTTTTTATTTTTGTATTTAAATTCTTAATTCTTACAAATGTATAAAGTTTTCGTGAACGAAAAAAAATTATTACTGTCTAAGCAGCCGGAAGAGCTTGAAAAAAGACTTAGCTATGAAAGTTTCACAACTTTAGAGATCGCATTGGATCTTCTGGAAAATACATCGGTAAGAGAGCTGAATGTCTTCGGTGAAAATATTGATGAGATCTGGACGGAGTTTCAGAAGCTTTTCAGGATTATAGAAGCTGCCGGAGGAGTAGTGAACGGTCCTAACGGGGATATTCTTTTCATCAAGAGACTGGGCAGGTGGGATCTTCCGAAAGGCAAAATGGAAAAAGGTGAATCTAGGGAAGAATCTGCTGTACGGGAAATCGAAGAAGAAACAGGATTAAAAAATGTAAAGCTTGTAAGATTCATTAATACCACCTACCATGTTTATGTGGAAAGGAACGGGGATAAAGTCCTGAAATGTACCCATTGGTTTGAAATGAGCTTCAATGGCGAGGACACCTCAAAACCGCAGGCTGAGGAAGGGATAACAGAAGTGGCCTGGAAAAATACCCGGCAGATTGAAGAGGAGGTCTTCCCAAGTACCTTTAAGAATATCAGGCTGATTATAAAAGAATTCTGGAATACCAAAGCTAAATAAAATCCACAGCTTTTTCCAGAGAAATCCCTCTTGATGCCTTTAGCAGAACATTTTCCGATCTGATCTTATGAAATTTTAAATATTCTATCAATTCTGCCGTGCTTTCAAAGGCAGCAGGAGAAAGATGTATGCTTTTAAAAATTTTACCTACTGTCAGGATTTCATCAAACCCGAGATCCTGAGCCAGTTTCAGAATATTTTGATGTTCTTTTTCACTTTCCTCTCCCAGTTCCAGCATATCTCCCATAATGACCGTTTTGCTTCCTTCAAAGGTGATGAAGTTATTCAGGGAGGCAGCCATTGAACTTGGATTCGCATTATAAGTATCCAGAACCAGCGTTTTGTTCCCTTTCTTCATGATCTGAGAACGCATATTTGTTGGCCTGTAATGCTCAATCGCATGCTTTATTTTCTCAAAATCTATGTTAAAATGAAGTCCTAAGCTGGCAGCGGCGCATAGATTGGTAAAGTTATATTCACCGGTAAGATTGGATGTGGCCCCTGATCCCTGATATGACAGGCCTACAAAGTGTTTTTCCGAAAATAATTCAAACCTGTAATCTGAGCTGTCTTTTCCGAAAGTGATCTTAGGACTATAGCCTTGAGTTTTTTCCAGCTGGATCGGATCATTTTCATTGACAATAATGGTCTGATGATGATTCTTCAGATAATCATACAGCTCGGATTTTCCTTTGATCACTCCCTCAAATCCGCCAAATCCTTCCAGGTGTGCCTTACCGAAATTGGTAATATACCCGAAATTAGGCTGCGAAATCGTACAAAGCAGTTCAATTTCTTTCTGATGATTGGCTCCCATTTCCACAACGGCCATTTCATGTTCTGGTTTAATGGAAAGAATGGTCAGCGGCACCCCGATATGGTTATTCAGGTTCCCAGAGGTATATTGCACATTGAATTTTTCAGACAGTACGGCATGGATCAGTTCTTTGGTAGTAGTTTTACCATTGCTTCCCGTAAGTCCGATCACCGGTATTGTCAACCGGCTTCTGTGATGGATGGCAAGCTTCTGTAAGAATTCTAGGGTTGAGGGAACATAGAAGATATTCCGTCCTTTATTTTCAAACTCCTGTTGCTCCACAATTACGGCTAAGGCTCCGTCATCCACAGCTTTTTCGGCTAAGGTTGCCGCATTAAAATTTTCTCCTGAAAAAGCAAAGAAAATATCGTTTTTTTCTATTTTCCTGCTGTCTATGGTTACTTTACCGGATTGTAAAAATAAAGGATAAAACTCTTCTATATTCATGGGTCAAAAATATAAAAACCTTCCGGAATCCGGAAGGCTTTTATAAGTATTTTGATAAATATTATCTTCTAGTTCTAGCTTTATCACTTGCAACAGCATCCTGGGCAACACGGAATCCGATCCATCCGTAAGCTCTGTTCTGATCTTTATATCTTCTTTGACCCGGATCCAGCCAGTAAGCAGTATCCTGCCAAGAGCCTCCTTTTACCACTCTGATGTCGTTAGAGATGGCAGAAGTTCTGTTCTTAGTGTCTTTTTGAAGGATTACCTTACCGTTCGCGTCTACAATAAACCTTTTCTGAGGAGAGTTGTACATATTGAACGATGAAGAGGAATCAGATGCTCTGTAGTATTCTAAAGAGGACTGTCTGTCACCATCCCTGAAGTTTCTGTAGTCAGCAATGGTTTCTCTTTCAAACTGTCCTGGCAGGTTTCTGTACACCAACCTACCGTCAGCAAGGGTATCATACTTGATGCTGCTTTCGTCTACCATTTTGTAGGTACCGTCTCCGTTTCTTACAATAGCCTGAGGCATATTTCCTCTGTAGTAGTTGAAATCACTGAAATCTTCATCAATGATTGGTCTGTATACATCAGCCGTCCATTCTGCAACGTTTCCGTACATACCGTAGATTCCAAGGTCATTTGAAGGGTATTGTCTTACGTCTGAGGTTCTTGCAGATCCGTCATTTTTCCATCCAGCAATACCGGAGTAGTCACCGGATCCCATTTTGAAGTTTTCAAGGAACATTCCTTTATCTCTTCCTTTGGTACCTCTTAGCTTTTCGATTTCAGGCTTTTTACCTAGATATTGGTTGTATTCTCTGTTTTTAGCCATTCCAAGAGCCGCATATTCCCATTCAACTTCTGTAGGAAGTCTGAACTTCTGAACCATTGCAGCGTTTGGAGCTCTGTTGGCAGCAAGAAGTCTTTGGTTGGTAGTTTTCAGACCTGTTTTTTGCTGCATTCTTTTTTCATTGATATATCCCTGCATTTCCGGATCATTCGACTTGAATTTATCCATGTTAAATGCTGTTCCTCCCTGGTTGTTTGATTCATTGATATATAAATCTTTGGCGATGATGCCTGCCTGCATCAGGGCTTTCTCGTTTGCTCTGTCCGTCAGCCATTCACAATATCTGTTGGCCTGGGTCCAGGAAACACCCACTACCGGATAGTAATCGAACTCTGGTGAGCGGAAATAGGTTTCGTTGTAATCGTTTCTGGATAATTTGTTGTCCCACAATAAAGTATCCGGCAATGCACCGGTATAGATCTCTTTAAAGCTAGGGTCACTTGGTGGGAATACATACTTCAACCATGTAAGGTATTCGCGGTATTCGTAGTTAGTAATTTCTGTTTCACCGATATAGAAAGAGCTTACCTGCATTCTGCGTGGCGAGTTATTCCAATCGTGCATAACATCATCTTTCACTAATCCCATTGTAAAAGTTCCACCTTCTACATATACCATCCCCGGCCAACCTTTTTGTTTCTGTTGCTTTCCTGCAAAAAACCAACCTTGTTTTTCGTTTGGTTTCCAACCCGTTTTGCTGACAAATTTTTTAGTACCACCACCTTTGCTAGTACCTGATCCACCACAACTGGTTAATGCAAGTGTAGAACTTAATGCTATTAATGAAAACAACTTTAGTTTTTTCATAGTCGATATAAATATTTTCAAAGTACAAAGAAAAAATAAATTATTCAATAAATCAAATAAAGATTTGATTTTTTTGAAAAACGTTAACAAATTAATTTTATTGTATTATAATTTAATTATAAAATTTTCGTTTATTTTGTAATTTAGAAATTTCAATAATAAACATGAAACAAAAAATCACGCTTTTATTTCTAATTACTTTTGTATCAACACTTTGGGCTCAAAGAATAAACATTGAATGGGATGGTTCTAAAATTCAAGACTTCGGTGACACAAAAATAAATCTTCCACATTTTAAAAACGAAGGTTTTTCATTCAGCCAAAATAACATTTTTATTACAACGAAACAAAAAATAGGAGAAAAGCAATTAAAAGTTTCCAACCCGGTGTGGGAAAACATCTCCAACAGGGATTTATTTGAAATGAGCAAAGAGCTTCTGCCCAACCATGATATCGCAGATGTTGTGTATTATTATTTAGACGGGGAAAGGTATGCCAGCATAAGCGTTTCTTTATTTAAGAATGTAAAAGGCAGGGTTCAAAGGCTTTCTTCATTCGAGGTTTCAGAGACCAATGCTTCCAGGTTTGCCGGTAATGCTGCCAAAGTAGGTACTACCAACAATCCTTTATCAAGCGGAAATTTCTATAAGATAAAAGTTGATAAATCCGGGATTTTTAAAATCACAGCCCAGTTTTTAAGTGCAAACGGGATCAATCCTTCTTCCGTAAACCCAAAAAACCTGAGGGTCTATGGCAACGGAGGCATTATGCTGCCTGAATACAATCAGGACGTTAAATACGGCGCGCTGCAGGAAAACGCCATACAGGTGGTAGGTGAAGATGACGGGGTATGGAACGATAATGATTATGCACTGTTTTATGCTCAGGGGCCGGACGGATACAATCTTTATGATGCCTCCAACGGCAATGGCTTCAAAAGGGTGGAAACCAGGAGCGACAGTAGCAATAACGTGAAAAACATCTATGAAGACTATTCTTATTATTATATCAATTTCGATAAAGGACCCGGAAAAAGAGTTCAGTCCCTGGATGTAGACTTACCCTCTACCCCTCTGATCACAAGATATGACAGTTACCAGTTCATCAATAACGATCAGAAGAATCTGATGAAGGTAGGAAGGATCTGGGTAGAAGATACCCCTTTTACGACCAGTAAAGCCGTTACCTTCAATACCAATTCCACAATACAGGGCGGAGATCTTATACGGTACAGGGCCCGGGTGATCGGCTTCAAGGCTCAGCAGAACAGTATTGAATTCAATATCAACAACCAGAATACCACCACCATATCTATTCCGGCAAACGGTTCAAACGTCTCATTTGATTTCTTTCCTGCCATATATTCAGGAACGGTATCCAACCTGAGCGGAAACCAGATCACCGTAAACCTTAATCCCAATATTTCAGTGAATCCCAACGGAGCCTTTTATGTGGATTATGTAGAGGTTCAATATAAAGAGAACCTTAATTTCAATGGCTCACAAATGAGTTTCAGGGATTTTTCGCTTGCCAGCGGCTCAAATACCACTTACGGCTTCAGTATTTCCAATGCCTCCGCCATGGAACAGGTCTGGGATGTTACGGATATTACCAATGCCAACAGAAGGGTAAATAAGGCGGGAAGCAATTCCACGTTCAACTTCGGGTACGTTGCCGCCGATCAGAACTTCAACAACGAGTTTGTTGCATTCAGGGCTGATGCGGCCTATGAGCCTCAGTTCGTAGGAAGAATCAACAACCAGAACCTTTCCGCACTGCAGAATGTGGATTATCTGATCATTACGGTCCCTGAACTGATGGGGCAGGCTCAAAAGCTGGCCAACTACCACCAGACCAAAAACAACTATAATGTACAAATTGTAGATACGGATAAAATTTATAATGAATTTGGAAGCGGAAGCCGGGATCTCACTGCCATCAGGGATTTTGTCACAAAACTGAACACCCCTGCCGGAGCACTGAAATACGTTCTGATCTTAGGAGATACTTCCTATGATTATAAGAACAGGATTTCCAATAACACCAATGTGGTATCAAGCTATGAAAGTGAAGATTCCGCAGATTTTGTAAGCTCATTCGTTACGGATGACTATATCGTAATGACCCAGCCGCAGACTACGGCCTTTATATTCAACAATCTTCCGGACCTGCCGGTAGGAAGGATTCCTGCCGCCAACGCTACGGAAGCTTCCAATATGATAGACAAAACACTGGCTTACTACAACTCCTTACCCGGCCAGTCCACTCCTTTCGGAGAGTGGAAAATGAAGCTCGATTTTGTAGTGGATGACGATAATGACGGAGGGACACCCTTTCATACCGTTATGAATAATTCTCTGGTCAATATCTTTGAACAGCCTACCAATACCAATCTCAAGGAGTACAATGTAAGGAAGCTATATCTGGATGCTTTCCAGGCGCAGAGTACGGCTGGAGGACAAAGATATCCTCAGGTAAACCAGGCCATTTCCAATGATATCGGAAACAGCTTATATCTTTTCTATTTCGGACACGGGGGAATCAACGGCTGGGCTCAGGAAAGAGTCCTGACGCTGGATGAAATACAGAATGCCAATAACTTCTCTAACGTTTACAGCAGATTTCCGTTTGTATCCACCATTACCTGCGAATTCACCCTTTGGGACGATCCTGAAACATTCTCTGCCGGCGAACAGTTTATAAAATTAAAGCAGGGCGGGCCGGCAACCATGATTACTTCCAGCCGTGCCATCGCCGTAGGATATGGTATTGATTTCACCAATCTTTATACCCAGAATATTTTTAAGCTGACAGCAGATGATTTTGATACGCTCGGATATGCCCACCTGAATGCCAAAAAGCAAAAAGGAAGCGACGGAAACCATTTAAAGGTAAACTTCCTGGGTGATCCGGCAATGAAACTGAGCAGACCCCAAAGGCTACTGGTGATCGATAATATCGAAACTCCGGTTCCGGGACTCATCAGAGGCCTGGATTTCGTAAAGGTAACGGGACATATCAACAATCCGAACGGAACGCTGAATACCACATTCAACGGAAGGGTTGTGATCAATATCTTTGACAAAAGATTAAACAAAACCACTCTGAATAATGATGGCGGACTGACACCGGTACTTAACTATACCGAAGAAGGAAGCGCCATTGTAAAAGCGTCAGGAATGGCAGTGAACGGGGTTTTCACCGTGGAATTCTATGTTCCTAAAGACATCAATTATGCCGTTGGACAGGGAAGGATCCTGGGATATGCTGATAATAAAGCTTCTGATGTATTCAACAATCGGGCAGTACAGGTAGGCGACATCAACCCGAACGGGATTAATGATAACGAGCCTCCGAAAGTAAAGCTGTATATGAATAACACCAATTTTGCAGATGGAGGGATCACAGACCAGAATCCTATGTTGCTGGCCTGCGTTACGGATGACACCGGAATAAATTCAACAGGCTCTGGTATCGGTCATGATATTACAGTATATTTGGACGGTCAAATTATCAACACCATCGTTTTGAATGATTTTTATGCCTCCGGGGAAGGAAACGGCTGCGTGAATCCGGCTCTGGCAGATTATCAGAAAGGGAATGTAACCTACCCTTTCAGAAATTTAGCCATAGGACAACATCAATTAACATTTAAAGTTTGGGACATAAACAATAATTCGACAACCTCTACGTTAAACTTTGAAGTTAAGGATGAGGCTGATCAGCATCTGGTTATCAACAGACCTTTAAACTGGCCGAATCCTTTTACAAACAAAACGTATATACAGTTTGAACATAATTGTGACGATATCCTGGATGTGAATGTTCAGATTTATACCATAACAGGGAAATTGGTGAAGACGATATCACAAACGGTAATGGCAGAACCTTTCCTGCAAGGCTTCAGAACACCTCGCCAGGCTATAGAATGGGACGGAAGAGATGATTTTGGAGCAACAGTTGCAAAAGGTACGTATATTTTTAAGATATTTGCAAAAAGTCAAAATCAAGAAAAATGCAAAGGAAGTGCTACAGCTGTAGAAAAAATGGTACTTTTGAAATAATTTAAAATAATAATAGTTAATAATAGTAATAAAAAACTGATAATATATAAAAGACAACATATGAATTTAACTACTAAACTGCTTTTAGGAATTGGGTTAGGCGCTGGTTTTTTAAGCTATGCCCAGGACTTAAGCCAAGTAAGACCGGTATTAACCGGGGCTCCTTTTTTAAGAATCGCACCAGATGCCCGATCAGGAGGTATGGGAGACCAGGGTGTTGTTACTTCTCCGGATGCGTTTTCTCAATTTTGGAATGCGGCAAAATATCCTTTTAGCAGGACAAGTTCTTCCGTTGGTGTGAGTTATACCCCATATATGAGTAAACTTACCAATGATGTATTTTTATTATATGGTGCATTTCATAAATTCTTAGGGCAGGAAGAAAGATCTACAATCTCCGCAAGTATCTATTACTTCAATATGGGTGAGGTAGATTTAACCCAGTTAGTAGGTAACGAAGTAGCTTCTATGGGAACCTCGAAGCCAAATGAATTCTCTATCGACGTTGCCTATGCACTAAAACTCTCTGACTCATACTCCATGGCCGTAACAGGTAGGTATATCCGTTCAGATTTAGCCGGAGGCTTCAATACAGATACCACTCTTAAACCTGCCAATTCCTTTGCAGTAGATATTTCAGGATATTATTCTTCACCGAGATTTTCAAGTATCGGAGGATATGATGGAAAGGTGAATGCCGGTTTCGCTATTCAGAACCTGGGTCCGAAATTGGATTATACAGGGAATGAGGAATCAAGATCCTACCTCCCTACAATGGCAAGGCTGGGGGTTGGCTACGATATGTATCTTGATGACCTGAACAGAATAGGGCTCAGCGTTGAAGGATCCAAAATTTTAGTACCCGGATCTGAATTTACAGGTCAGTATGACTCCAACAGAAACCCTATTTACGAAATTCCGAACGTAGGACCAATTGCCGGGATCGGAAAATCTTTTAAAAACAAAAATAGTATCATGTATAGTGGTGCTTTGGAATATTCTTATGACAATGCTTTTTCTGTAAGAGGAGGATATTTCCATGAAAGTGAAGAGCAGGGAGCAAGACAGTATGCTACGGCAGGTATCGGGTTAAAATACCGTTCTTTCGGGCTTGATGTTTCTTATCTGATCAACATGTCCAAGATCAATACCGCATTGGACAACACTCTTCGTTTCGGGCTTACCTGGAACATCGGGGATGAAACCTCCAATGTTGACTACTAAAAGATCAAATCATAGCCCTGTGAAAAATAAGTTGATATAAATCAGCCTGTTCAGGGCAGGGAATCTATAAGCTTTATAAAAGTCTCATTTTTATGAGGCTTTTTTGTTTTCAATAATTATTTTTGCAATATGAATTATTCCGCGGAGCTCAAAAAATTTGTAACCAGTCAGTATGTATATTCTGCTATCAGGATTACATTAGCTACGGTTTTACCCTGTTTGGTCCTCGCTCACTTCGGAATATTAAAAGAATATTTCCTTTTTCCTCTCGGAACCAGCTTTGTGGCCCTTACCGATCAGCCCGGGCCATTCATCCGGAGAAGAAATGCCCTTGCATTTGCCATTTTCTGCTTTGTGGTGGTGGCACTTATTGCAAGCCTGGTAAAAGGAATAAAAGTTCTGGTTCTTCTGGAAATCATTGTTTTCGGAATGTTTTTCTCATTGATCGGAGTTTACGGCCAGCGACTGGCCGCAGTAGGCTCCCTGTCACTGATTGTGCTCGCCATTTTTATTGACGGACATCTTACGGGAAGCAATATTTTCAAAAGCCTGCTGATTTTCACATCCGGATGTATCTGGTTCCTGCTGATATTCCTGGTCGTAACCACCATCCAGCCTTATAAGCTGGCCGGCCAGATGATCGGTGAAAACTACCTTCAGCTGGCGGAATTTCTAAAGATAAAAGCCAATTATTATCAGAAAAGCCCTGATTTCGATAAGCTTACCACCCAGGTTATTGCCAAGCAGATCGAAATAAAGAATCTACAGGAGGATACCAGGGAAACCGTTTTCAAAACGAGAACCATCGTCAATGAGTCTACTACCACAAGCCGGCTGCTGATGCTTATGTTCCTGAACTCCATGGACCTTCATGAAAAGCTGATGACCTCGGAAAGCGACTATCAGAAGCTTCAGCAAAGCTTTGAAGACAGCATGATCCTGGTAAACATCCATGATTACCTCAATCTGCTCTCTGAAGAAATCACCAATATCGGCATCTCTCTCCAGAGCGGAACAAGAGCAAAACCTATCTTCAACCTGGAGCTTGAGATGAAGAACCTCAACATCCGTTATTTTGAGCTCAGGGACAAGCAGGTGAATCCCGGAAACCTGGAAAATTTTATGATTCTTCGCCAGATCCTGACGCGCATCAATGAGATTACCAAGGAGATCAATGAAATCTACAAGGTTTTTTCGCAGGATATAAAGCTGGCCAAAAGTCTTTCTACAGGATTAGACCTGAAAAAATTCCTTCCTAATGAGGAAAAGATCAACATCAAGGTCCTCAGGAACAATATTTCCCTGTCCTCATCCCATTTCCGGCATGCGATAAGAGTTACAGTTGCCTTGCTGATAGGCTATATTTTCTCCCTGTTCCAGTTTTTAGGAATCGGGCATACGTACTGGATACTGATCACACTTATCGCCATATTAAAACCCGCCTACTCCATCACGAAGAAAAGGAATATGCTGCGTCTTTACGGTACTATTGCCGGGGCTGTAATTGCTTATGCCATTTTATATTTTATAGATTCCAATGCCGTTTTATTTACCATTCTGATGCTGAGCATGATCCTTTGCTTCAGCCTGCTGAAAGGCAGATATTTCTGGGCCGTATTATTCATGACCATGTATGTTTTCATGACCTTTAATTTTTTGAGCCCGGGAAATATAAACATTATTTTCAGAGACAGGATTGTAGATACGATAATTGCGGGGGGCATTGCTTTTCTGGTTTCATATATTGTGCTACCTGTCTGGGAATATACCCAGAATTTAGATCTGATGAAAAAATCAGCGGAAAGCAATTTACTTTACTTCCAAAGTGTTATGTCTAAATTCTTAACGGATCATTTCGACATTGAAGATTATAAGGTAAAACGTAAAAATGCCATCATATCACTGGCTAACCTTTCCGATAATTTCCAGAGAATGATCTCTGAACCCAAGAATCAGCGTAAGAAGCTGGCAGTGGTCCACCAGTTTGTGGCTACCTCTCACCTGATCACAGCCTATACCGCTTCCCTTTCCCAGTATTCCCAGAATAATGAAAAGTATCCTGAAATTGATGCAGAAAGCTGGAGCAGGAAAATAGAAGCCGAAATGAATCAGATTTCTGCCTTACTGAACGGTGAAAAAATAAATGAAACCCTCAGGATGGAAAGCCGCCTTGAGCCTGAAGACAGTGTAGATGACCTCCTTCTTCAAAGAAAAACTGAAATTGAAGAAAATGATTCCCTGGACAGAAGGGATCCCGATAAGGCGTTTCATTTAACGGAGTTGAAGAATATTCAGGATGTGCTCGAGCTGATCTATGACGTTGCCAAGGAACAGCGTAAAGTAATTGAAAAATACATCAATGAGTCGGCAACTACTACTCTTCAACAATCGTAAAGCAGTAATCATCAAAAAATTCCACCCTGGCCCTAAATTCGTCTGAAATGTGGTCATCATATACCCTGCATTGTATATGATGCAGGTGTTTGAGCTCAAAAGGCCTTACCTCATAATTTTTCTTTAAAGACCAATATTTGGAATGGTGGATCTTATACATGCTTTCCTTCACGCTCCAGATGATGGTATAAAAAGTATCTGCCTTATCTTCAGGGATAAAGCCTCTTTCATGTTCATAGGTGAATTTATCAATGATCCTTAAGATCTTAGGGGTAAACCTTTCAATATCAATCCCTATTTTGTTTTTGGATATTGCAATAGCTGCAAACGGAAATGAATGGGTAATGGAAATCTCTGCATCTTTAGGGAACAGAAAAGGTTCCCTTTCCTTATACAGGATCTTGGAATTAGGTTTCAGGCCTTTCAGGAGCTTCCGTACCATAAGCACCTCCAATAGCTTTTTAGGATGATAATCTTTTACCTTGGCAGCGTTTTCGGGCTCCAGAAGATCATCGATATTCAATTCTTCACTTTCATCATACTTCCAAACAAGGATGGTGGCATTGTCATCTGAAAAATCTCGATAGAGGGGCATATTTTTGGTCAGCAGGATTTTAGTTTGTAAATTTGCGAAAAATTTTTCAGATAGATGGAAACAACAACCCAATACGTTCCTTATAAAGTAAAGGATATTTCCCTGGCAGAATGGGGAAGAAAGGAAATTGCCCTTGCAGAAGCTGAAATGCCGGGATTAATGGCTATCCGTGAAGAATACGGACCTCAGCAGCCTCTTAAAGGAGCAAGAATTGCCGGATGTCTTCACATGACCATCCAAACAGCCGTGCTTATTGAGACACTGGTGGCTTTAGGTGCCGAAGTTACCTGGTCTTCTTGTAATATTTTCTCTACACAGGATCATGCTGCTGCTGCTATTGCCGCCGCCGGAATTCCTGTTTATGCATGGAAGGGTATGAATGCCGAGGAGTTTGACTGGTGTATTGAGCAAACTTTATTTTTCGGGGAAGAAAGAAAACCATTAAACATGATCCTGGATGATGGTGGAGATTTAACCAATATGGTTTTTGACAAATATCCTGAGCTTACCAAGGATATCAAAGGACTGTCTGAAGAAACCACGACCGGAGTTCACAGATTGTACGAAAGAATGCAGAACGGAACTCTTGTGATGCCTGCTATCAACGTAAATGACTCTGTTACCAAATCTAAGTTCGACAACAAGTACGGATGTAGAGAGTCTGCCGTAGATGCTATCAGAAGAGCGACAGATGTGATGCTGGCAGGTAAAAGAGTGGTTGTATGCGGATATGGAGATGTAGGTAAAGGTACCGCTGCTTCCTTCAGAGGGGCCGGCTCTATCGTTACCGTTACGGAAATAGATCCTATCTGTGCATTACAGGCAGCCATGGAAGGTTATGAAGTGAAGAAACTGGATACCGTAATCGAAAATGCGGATATCGTAATTACTACAACAGGTAACTTCAATATCGTTCAGGGTAAGCACTTCAAGAAAATGAAGGACAAAACTATTGTTTGTAATATCGGTCACTTCGATAATGAAATCGATATGGCCTGGTTAAACGCCAACTATGGTTCCACTAAATATGAGGTAAAGCCTCAGGTGGATGTTTACAATGTTGACGGCAATGAGATCATCATCCTGGCAGAAGGCAGACTGGTTAACCTGGGATGCGCAACAGGGCACCCGAGTTTTGTAATGTCTAACTCATTCTCTAATCAGACCCTGGCCCAGATCGAGCTTTGGAACCATGCTGACAAATATGAAAACAAGGTGTACACCCTGCCTAAGCATTTGGATGAAAAAGTAGCGGCGCTTCACCTTAAAAAACTGGGTGTTGAACTTGAAACACTTACTGAAGAACAGGCTAAATACATCGGTGTAACGGTAGACGGGCCGTTCAAGCCTGAGTATTACAGATATTAAGAGATTTTTCAGATTTAAATAAAGACCGCTCCAGTTTGGAGCGGTTTGTTTATTTAAGATTGAATGGGGAATAAGCTCATTATAAGCATCTTTCATACGGGCATTAAGAGGTATATCTTTCACTTGCATTCAATGGTAACGTTTGTGCCTTACAAGAAAATACAATAAACATTCCTGCAAATATTGCTAAAAAAGTTATTAAATTCTTCACTACTGCTTAGTAAAAATCAAATCCTTTGCCTCTGGAAGATAAATATTGATGTCTGTTCCTGGAGGACATTTACTGCTGTCAAGAATTATGTCATTAGGTCGATATTCCCAAGAAATCTGTGTTGGGTTTATTTTTTTTAAAATTATTTTCCCCCAACCAACACGACAGTTTGTACCACTATAAAAGAATATAGCAGAATTATCATAAGGTTTTGTTCCTATACTATATAGGCTTATAGAGGGAACATTATTATTCTTGGTATCTTGCAAAACTACACCAGAAGAATTTTTAACAATATACTTTATATCTAGAACATCCGAATAATAGATTTTTTGTGAACTTTTTTGTAATTTATTTTCAATTTTTGTGATATATAGTGTGATATCTTTTCCTTGAAAATTTCCTTGAAATACGCCAGTGTATGAATTAAGTTCATTATTTAAATCTTTTAAATAAGAATTAGCAGGAATATTCTTTAAGGAAGTGTTTAAGGGAAGTGTTGTTTGTGCTTTACAAGATAAAAAACTTATAAAAAAACTGAAAAGTATTGTTGTTTTAACATTTATTGGTTTCATATTCTGTTATTTGATTATAAACAAGTTATTGAGATTGGCTGGTTACTACTATTTACATTAATATTTTTTACTGTACCGTCATTTTCTATTCTTTGTAAGTTAACTTTTCCTTCTAATCCCATATTTTTTAATGTTTCAAAGAAAAGTGTTTCGACACCTAGGTTATTTATTGTTCCATCACTATTAATATATACATTTCCATTTTTTGCCCAATCGGTTAAATCATTTTCAGCCTTTATATAATCATTTATATAATTAGTCAAATCATCCTCTGAAAAAGTTTTTATCGCATCCTGATAAGTTCCGTTAAACCAAATAACATAATGCATGCCATTTGGCGCTACCATTCCAATAAAGGCATTATTCACGTTTTCGGGATTAGAGGTAGGCTGTCCCTTGCAAAGCCTAATAATTGATCTATGTCAGGCGGAGACAGCATTGGTATTCCTGTTGGCGTATGGTTGTGATAGCCTCCAGCATATCCTGTTTTATCACCAAAATCTACACTATGTTTACCACCGATTATTGTTGGTGAAGGAGTTCCATCAGCTTTAAATTTAACCCCTATTTCACCTCCTTTAGGAGCTTGGTCTTTTAGCTCTTTAATTTTGGGTAATACATCGGGCTTTGACAGCATACCAATTATCTTATCACAAGGAGTTAAAGGTTCCTGGGGGTATGGATATCCTCCGCCACTGGAACCACTTCCCGAAGAGCCTCCACTTCCCCCTGTAGAACCACCACAGTTAGCATTGGGATCCAGAGCCTGACAAGGCAAGGCAGGACCTGTTTGTGAGCAGTAAGTTTCATTATAAGTATAGGTGGGCCCTGCACTTCCGTCATCATTCGTCCATGTCCATGTGGTTTGTACAGTATAGCATATAAGACCTTTTGAAGTATTTCCCGGGTTATTGTCTATAATTTTTCCTGTAAGCTGATTTCGGTTTTTGAACACCAGAATATCAAAAAATTCATCAGACCTTTCATCTTCTTTTCTTTTGAAGAATATTCTATCCCCGTCTTTATAAACAACAAGAACAAAGTTTATTTTACCATTTTTTATTACTGGAACTTCAAGGAAGGTTTCATTTGTTCCCATTGTTAAAGCATAATCCCAATAAATAGTTCCGAAGTTTGAAGTAAAGTAGTCTTTATTTGCATATTCATCAAAAACGGCTTTTACATTTTTAATGTACTTTTCATCCTCTTTCCAAAGACTTTTTGATATATATTCTTTTGAGGAAGAATCAGAAAATGTGTAAACCTCATCATGAACACAGGAGTGTAGCGTAAAAATGAAGACTATCATGACGGATAGCCATAAATCCTTTTTTTCCTCATTTGCTTTGTTTTTTAATTGTTAAATATATAAAAATCTACAATCACACGAAGAGATTTTTGCAAATATAAAATAAAATTTTAAATTATGGCAAAAATGCCATAATAATTCTTTTATATAATCTCAATATTTGTCTTGTGAGAGCAAGTATTGATAAAGAGTTTATAATATTATTTGGAAAAAATCTGAGGAAACTTAGAGAATCTAAAGAAATGAGCATGCAAACTCTCGCAGATACCATAAATATTGAATATTCACAAATAAGCAGGATAGAGAGAGGGCTGATAAATACATCAATCGGCACTGCTTACGAAATAGCAAAAGCTTTAGAAATTGATATAAAAGAACTATTCAATTTTCCTATAAAATAAAAACGCTCCGGATTTTTCAGAGCGTTTTTACTGATCATACTGATTAGGGTGATGAGCCTTAATATCATCCACAGTTCCTAATACCTTATCTTTTAAAGAATCCTGATATTTCTGAAGCTTTTCTGCCACTTCTTCATTGGCACTGCCTATAATTTTGGCGGCAAGAATCCCGGCATTTAAGGCACCGTTTAAAGCTACTGTCGCCACAGGAATACCACCAGGCATCTGAAGGATGGACAATATGGAATCCCAACCGTCAATCGAATTGCTGGATAAAATCGGGACCCCGATCACGGGAAGCGTAGTACAGCTTGCCACCATTCCCGGAAGATGGGCAGCCCCGCCTGCTCCGGCAACGATAACTTTTAGACCTCTCTCCTTTGCCGTTTTGGCATAGTCGAACATTCTTTCCGGAGTCCTGTGTGCAGAAACTACCGTTAGCTCGTATGGGATCTCCAGGCTTTTCAGAAAATTTGCAGCCTGCTCCATAATCGGTAAGTCACTCTGACTTCCCATAATAATTCCTACCATCTTCAATTTTATTAGAGGTCCAAAGATAAAAAATTAAACCTTTTAATACCCATTGATCCGGGAAGTTTTTATATACGACCGGTAAGGTCCTGCCATTACTGTTTTCGGATATCCATCAGCCCATTTCAAACAACTTCATAAGCTTTTGTTTTATAACGGATTACAGCGCGAAAAAAAATACTTCTGGAAACAAAAAGTAAAATATCCTTTTTTTCCTGATCATTGGTTTAAAAATTGAATGCTGTTGCATATATACAATCACTTAAATAATTTGAAAGATTACAAGCTTAGTCTCGCGGTTTTTACGGTTGCTATTGTCTGGGGAACAACCTTTCTCTCGATCCGGGTCGCAGTTGAGACCATCCCGGCATGGTTTGTCGCAGGGATCCGCCAGTTTCTGGCTTCCCTTATCATGCTTTCCGTTCTCATGTACAGGAAGCAATTCAAATGGATCGGATGGAGAAATCTGGGATACCAGTTTACTTTTTCCCTCTTAATGCTGGTCATTGCCAACGGGATGACAACGGTAGCAGAAGAAACGGTAACCAGCAGTGTCACTTCCCTGATCAGTGCCTGCTCTCCGGTTCTTGTCTTTTTAGGCAGCGTGGCCATGGGATTGCAAAAGTTCAGCCTGCGGGCTCTCATAGGAGTTTCCCTGAGTTTCAGCGGAATCGTTTTCATATTCTGGGACGGTATAAAGGACCTGGCCAATCCCGCCTATGCTACAGGAATCCTTTTTCTGTTCATCTCAATTGCCGGCTGGGCATCAGGAACCATCTTTACCAAAAAGCTGAACATACAAAGTGAGAATATCTCTCTAAACCTGTTCTATCAGTTTGCATTTGCCGGAATTATACAGCTTGTTTTTGCCTTTTTATTTTCAGAGGACTACAATTTTGGCAACTGGAGCCTTAAGAGCGTTTCGGCAATGCTGTATCTGGCTGTTTTCGGGTCTGTGGCTGCTTTTTTTGCCTTTCATTATGCCCTTACAAAAGCTTCTCCCGTTCAGGTTTCCATATTAGCATATATCAATACAATCATTTCCATATTTTTAAGCTGGCTGATCCTCGATGAAAAAATTTCCGGGAAATTTATCATCGCCACCGTCTTAATTATCGTGGGTGTCTTTATCATAAACTATAACCGTGAAATGTTTAAAAAATACAGGATCTGGTAATATCTTCGTTCCTTATTGTTTTTTTTCCTTATATTGTTGTATCAATGTTTTAAAGTATGATTAAAAATATCTTTTTTATTATTGTTACCGCTTCTATTCTTTTAATCAGCTGTGATCAGAAAGAAAAGGAAAATGATCTGGCTTTAAGGGAACAGCAGCTCTTGGAAAAAGAAAAGCTGTTCGCCCAAAAAGAATCTGAATATCAAGCCCTTTTGAAAATGAGAGACAGCATTTTTGCCAGGAAAGATTCCGTAAAGACCATAGCATGGCCTGCAGGGATATCCGGCTCATGGAATGGCAAAGTGATCTGTACCGAATCTACCTGCAGTGACTATGTAGTGGGAGATCAGCGCACGGATATCTGGGAGTTTGACAGCGATTCCACCCAGCTGGTCACTAAGATCATCAATAACAATAATTTAGTTCGGCTTTATTCCGGAAAATTCGACAATAATGAAATCAGGCTTAATTTTAAAACCGATTCCACGGCCAAAAAGAACGTAGAGATGAATGTTCTCCTTAACGAGATTTCAGAAAATAAGATCAAAGGTACAAGAACCATTACGGTGGACAACAGCTGCACGGCCAGATTCTCCGTTGAATTAGTCCGTATCACAAAATAAAAACTTATGATTTTACTGAGTATCCATAATTTAAGTCTTCCTATAGAAGATCCGGTACTGAAGTTCCTGCTGGTGCTTATCATTATTCTTGCTGCCCCGCTTCTGCTGAACAAGATTAAAGTTCCGCACCTGCTGGGGCTTATCATTGCAGGAGCCGTAATCGGCCCTAACGGATTCAACATCCTGTCCAGGGACAGCAGCATTGTGGTGACAGGAACTACGGGACTTCTCTATATCATGTTTTTAGCGGGGCTTGAAATAGATATGGGCGACTTTAAAAAGAATAAATGGAAGAGCCTTACTTTTGGGATATATACCTTTACGGTTCCTTTTATACTGGGATATGTAGGAGGCTATTACCTCCTCAATTTCTCTATGCTTACCTCCATTCTTTTTGCCAGCCTTTTCTCATCCCATACGCTTATTTCCTATCCGTTGGTGAGTAAGCTGGGGATTTCAAAAAATTTGGCGGTAAATATTACGGTAGGCGGCACCATGATTACGGATATTTTAGCGCTTCTTGTTCTTGCCGTAATTGTGGGTATGTCTCAGGGAGATGTAGGTACCGCATTCTGGGTCAGGTTATCCGTTTCTTTCGTTATTTTCGGTCTTATCGTTTTGCTGGTATTCCCGGTCATCGGGCGATGGTTTTTCAAGAAAGTCAACGACAAGATTTCCCAGTATATTTTTGTATTGGTGATGATCTATCTGGCCGCGATGCTTGCGGAGCTGGCTGGCGTGGAAGCCATCATCGGGGCCTTTTTTGCCGGGTTGGCATTAAACAGGCTCATTCCCCATACTTCTTCTTTGATGAACCGCGTAGAGTTTGTGGGAAATGCCATCTTCATCCCCTTTTTCCTGATCAGTGTGGGCATGCTGATTGATTTTAAAGTGTTTTTTAAAAGCTGGGAAACCCTGGAAGTGGCAGGCATAATGCTGGCCGCATCTATCGGCGGAAAATATCTGTCTGCCGTTCTGACCCAGAAAACACTCAGACTGACTAAAGAGGAAGGAAAGCTTATTTTCGGATTAAGCTCCGCATCTGCCGCCGCAACACTGGCTTCAGTAATGGTTGGTTACAATATCATCCTCTCCGAAACGGAAACGGGAGAACCGATCCGATTGCTTAATGAGCATGTGCTGAACGGAAGCATATTGCTGATACTTATTTCCTGTACCATCTCATCTTTCGTCTCCATGGCCAGTGCCCAGAAAATTGCGGAGAGTGACAATGAGGATACCGTCTCCGGGAACAGCCATGAAGAAGAAAATATCCTTCTCGCCGTTAATTATGAAAAAACCGTTGAAAGAATGGTGAACCTGGGAATCCTGATAAAAGCCCACTCAAATACGGATAACATATTTGCCTTGAACGTCATCAATGAGGATAAAAATGAATCTTCTGTGAAAAATGCGGAAAAACTGTTACATCAGGCTGCAGACGCCGCCGCTTCCGCAGATGTGCAGCTGCAGGCTCTCAAAAGATATGACAATGATGTGGTGAACGGAGTAAACAATGTCATCAAGGAACAAAATATCACAGACCTCATTATCGGATTAGAGGATGAAAAAGGATTCTCCCCTTCATTTACCTATAATCTTTATAACGGCTACCTTCAGAATGATGATGTGAACGTGCTGGTGTATCATGCGGCCCAACCCCTCTCCACTATTAAAAAATATGCGGTAATGATTCCTGAAAACGCCCATAAGGAGGCAGGCTTCTTCCATGCGCTGCTAAGGGTCTGGAATATAGCAAGAAATTCAGGGGCCACCATGGTGTTCTATGCTCCCGAAAATATTTTAAATATCCTGCAGAGAATCATTAAAAAAGCCAATATAGAAGCTGAGTTCATCATCATGAATACCTGGCGGGACGGCGAAAAAACTGCCACCGAACTAAAAGAGGATGAGGCACTCATCATCCTGATGGCTAAAAAGGGAATGAGATCATACATACCTCAGATGAGGCTTATCCCCGAGCTTTTGAACAGGCACTTAATTGATAACAATTACCTCCTGATCTTCCCTTTTTCGGAATTTGACCGGAACAATCCTGAAAAACGCGCTGTAGGAAATCATGATGATTTTATGGAAATCGGAAATGTGATCAAGAAAATTTTCAAGTAAATAAAGATAAAGGCCGTTTCATAAGTTTATGAAACGGCCTTATATGTAGCTCTTATTCATTTCTGAAAGAAATATCCCTGACGGATTATCCTGGAGCGTTTAATGATCAGCTGCTATCACCCTTACCATTCCCTTCACTTTCACCAGCTTCTCCATCAGCTCCTCTCTTGAATCTGCCAGGACATTGATATGCCCCATCTTTCTTCCGGGTTTGGTTTCCGTTTTTCCATACAGGTGAACATAGGTCTTCGGTATTTTTAAAACTTCTTCCATCCCTTCATAAACTACTTTTCCGGCATATCCTTCTGCTCCTACAAGATTCAGCATTCCACTGTAGGTCAGGGTATCGGTATCCGCCAGAGGCAGGTTTTTGACCACCCGGTACATCTGCTCAAACTGTGAGTTGGCATTCCCTTCCTGGCTCTGATGTCCTGAATTGTGAAGTCTCGGGGCAGTCTCATTTACCCAGACTTTTCCTTCCTTATCCAGGAATAACTCAATGGCGAAAAGCCCCGGAGAATTTACTGCCCGTAAAAATTTTTCCGTGATCAGGTCTATTTGCCTCTGGATATCTTCGCTTAGCATGACCGGACAGATATTGAAATCCAGCAGGTTCAGCTTCGGATCGGCCACCATTTCCGTTACCGGAAACGTTTTTGTTTCGCCGGCTTCATTCCTGGCAACAATCACTGAAAGTTCTTTATCAATATCCACCAGGCTCTCGATTACAGAAGGCTCTTTCCATAAATGCTGATAATCTTCTTCGGTTCGGATCACCTGCACTCCTTTTCCATCATAGCCACCGGTATTCATTTTCTGAACAAAAGGCAGGGGCATCATGATCTTCTCTCCGCTGTCCCAAACCACCTGGAATTCAGGGCTTGGGATATCGTGGGCTTTATAGAATTCCTTCTGAAGGATTTTCTGCTGGATGGTTTTGATAATTCTGGAATTCGGCACCACTTTTATTCCCTGTTTTTCCAGCTCGGCCAGAGCATCCGCATTTACATGTTCAATTTCTATGGTTATTACATCTTTATCTTTCCCGAAATTCAAAACGGTTTCATAATCATTAAAATTTCCCTGGATAAAATGAGAGATGTTATGACAGGGGGCATCAGAGGCCGGGTCTAAAGTATAAAACTGATCATCATATTTCAAAGCAGTCTGTATCAGCATTCTTCCCAGCTGACCTCCTCCTAGGATTCCTATTTTCATTTTATTTATTTCTGTTAGATTATATATAGCTAAATTTTATCTATTTTCAAATATCCTAATCCCATTGGGTTTTCCTGATTTGGTGCATCAGATCTTTCCAGCCTTACAGAATATTTTTCTTTCATCCTGGGTGGCAGGATATCATTTACATTAAAAATATCATCGATATCAACACCGTGTTTGTCATCAAACATGGCTCACGGCTCCTTCAAAACCCATTGTTTTGTAAAACTCCGTGGCCTTGGCTCTCTTTATGATATCTCCCATTGATTTTCCTACCATCAGGTGCTGTTCATGAAATTCTTCAAAATATCCTTTCTTATATCCTCCCAGATTAATGAAGTACAGCTGGTTTTCTGAAATTTCTTCCGTCTTTTCCACTATTTTCACCTCATATCCGTCAGCAAACCTTACCTCCTGGTAGCAGTCGATATGGATCTTTCCTTCAGCTTCTTTCCAGAAATCCTTTATATCAGGAACCAGATCTCCAAGGTTCTCCGCGATCCCGAAGAATACGTCATGCTGCTCGATATGTCTTCCTTTGGGCGTAGCACCGAGAATAATATAAAATAACTTCATGCCCTTTTTTTTGCAAAAATACATCAAATTATCTTTTTTAAACGTTTGGCAAAGTACCACAATAGTTTTATATTTGTAGCATGTCAGAAATCATCATTCTCTTCCTTGGCGCAATCTCGGCCGGTCTTTTGGGATCACTTACGGGATTGGGAGGCGGAGTTATCATCATTCCTTTATTAACGCTAGGTTTCGGCGTTCCTATGCATTATGCTATTGGTGCTTCCTTAATTTCCGTAATAGGCACATCCTCCGGCGCAGCCGTAGCCTTTGTAAAAGAAGGTTTCACCAATATGAGGATCGGGATGTTCCTGGAGATTGCCACCACATCGGGTGCCATTATCGGGGCTCTGGTCTCCGGAATGCTGAATCCGAACACCATCGGGATTATATTTGCAAGCATCCTTCTTCTGACCGTAATTTTAAATCTTAAAGGAAAACCTGACCATCAGGAACCGCTGATCAAGGGAAGCCTTGAAGAAAAGCTCAAGCTATACGGAACTTTCCCTGACAAAGGAGGGATCATCAAGCGTTATGCTGCAAGAAATACCGTTCCCGGTTTTATGATGATGATGTTTGCCGGTGCAATGTCCGGGCTATTAGGAATAGGCTCCGGGGCTCTGAAGGTGCTGGCAATGGATAATATGATGAAACTACCTTTTAAAGTTTCCACTACTACAAGCAACTTTATGATTGGGGTTACGGCTGTAGCCAGCTCGCTGATCTATTTTCAGAGGGGTGAGATCATTCCTGTTATCGTAGCTCCGGTTTTAATCGGGGTGGTTGTGGGAAGTTTCATAGGTTCTAAGACATTAATGATATCCAAGACAAAAAAGCTGAAGACTTTCTTTGCCATTGTCATTACCATTTTGTCTGTATATATGATGTATAACGGTATAAATCAAAGCTTCAGATGAGAAAGAACTTTACAGATCTGGACCTGAACCGTTCCGTGGGAAATCTTCTGCGGCTTGGCGTTATTCTGTCTGTTGCAACCTCTCTGGTAGGCTTTGTAAAGCTTTTCCTTGAAGGCTATAAAATGCCTAAAGAATATAAGTTCTTTCAGATAGGAAACTCTTCGGAGAAGGTATGGGGACATTTCTGGAACTCTTTGTGCAAGGGTGAAGGGATGGCCATCATCCAGCTTGGCATCCTTCTGCTGATTTTTACTCCCTTAATGAGGATTATTTTCGCCCTGATCGGCTACCTGAAGGAGAAAGACTACGTCTATGTAATCATTTCTTCAATTGTTTTAGCCATTATGGCGGTAAGCTTTTTCACAGGCTACGCTCACTAGACTACATTTCATAAAACTCCAACGGAAGCTGATCCGGGTCCTGGGTAAAGAAAAATTCTTTTCCCGTAAATTCATCTATCCGTATCTCTTCGCACTCCAGTCCTTTTGCTACCAGCTCACGCCTTTTTTCACTGATATTTTCAACGGAAAACGCTAAATGCCGCAGGCCGCAGGCTTCAGGATGTGAAGGCCTTTGCGGAGGATCCGGAAATGAGAACAGCTCTATCACATAATGATCACCGATAGCCAGGTCCAGCTTATAGGATTGTCTTTCTTCACGGTATACCTCGCGGATGATATTCAGTCCCAGGATCCCGGTATAGAATTTTTTTGAAACTTCATAATCTGAGCAGATAATGGCAATATGATGGATCTTCATTCTTTATTTTTTACAGTTTTCCTTTCTTCTTGTATCAATCAGATACTGGATTTTCCAGGCATCATTTTGTTTTACCAGCTGGAAGCTGTTGGCCCCGCAGTGTGAAAAGTTTCCCTTGAAATAGAACTGGTAAGGGGTAAAAACGCTAGCCAGGTTTCCGTCTGTATGAATAGCTTCAATAGTGATCCTTTCATCCAGGTCACCTTTGGCATATCCGGAGATTGAAGAGATAAAGCCTTTGATATCTTCATTTTTTATGTTTCCGGTGCCGGTAATGGTCTGAAGGATCGCAGTTTCAGTAAAAGCAGATTTCAGCAGCTCCGGGTCAGCATCTTTCATAGCCGTGAATAGTGTACGGACCGTTTTTTCGATTTCGGGGTCCCGGGCTTCCTGAGCAAAGCAAAAACCGCTCAACAGCATGGTGACAGCAATTATTTTATTCATATCCTGTGAAAATCTATTGAATAAAAATAGAAAAAATGATTGAAATATCAATTATTGAATGAAGTTTACAGCGGTTTAATTTGGTTTTTTACAGAATTAGATTATTTTTATCCGTCTATTTTTGGAATATGTGGAATACTTATCTGTTTTTAACCTTATTGTTACTGCTTCTGACACTGCTTCCCAAAATTCAGAACCCGCATTGGATATTCAGGGTCCCTGAATTTGGCAAGATACAGATCACTTTTTTTATACTGTTTACTTTTATCTATGGTTTTATGGCTGATTCTTCAGAGAATTTCTGGTATTTCCAGGGTCTCCTGATGGTCATGTTTGTATATCACAGCGTTACCCTGATCCAATATACTCCGCTTTATCCGGTAAAAAGAAATCAACAGCCTTATCAGCCTTCACAGAAGCTTCATTTTATTTCAGCCAATGTGTACCAGTTTAATAAGGGACATGACAGGTTTATTGATCTTATCCGGAAATATCAGCCGGATTTTTTCCTGACCATGGAAAGTAATACCGACTGGGAGAAAGCACTCAGAACGCTGGAAAAAGATTATCCCTATCAACATAAAGTAACACTGGAAAACACATACGGAATGCATTTTTATTCCAGAATAGAAATCGAAGATTCCAAAACACATTTTTTTGTTGCAGACGATATTCCGAGCATTGAAGCTCATTTAAAGACCAGGGATGGCTTCTCTTTTGTGTTTTTCGGGGTCCATCCTCCGCCACCAAGCCCTACGGAAGAAGAAACATCAAAAGAAAGGGATGGTGATCTTCTCAGTACGGCGAAACGGGTAAAAGACATCCGGAAACCTGTCATCGTGGTGGGTGATTTCAATAATGTTGCCTGGTCAAGATCATCCATTCTTTTCAGGAAGGTCAGCCACTTGATAGATCCCAGGATCGGTTATGCGTTTGTTTCCACCTTCCATGCCAGATACCGGCTGCTCAGATTTCCCATTGACCTGATGTTCCATAGTGAAGAAATCTTCATCAGAGTTCTTAGGACCTTAGAAAATTTCGGTTCAGACCATCTTCCGGTATACTGCGAGTTTTTTATTGATCATCACAATGATGAGCAGAAAGATAAAGTAGAAGGAGCCACTGCTGAAGAGAAGGCGGAGGCCGAAGAAATGATCCGGGATGGAAAGGAGGAAGACGGAGGCAGGGATGCTGTAGCCACAGAAAACTGATTGATCCGTACAGGTCTGAAAGAGCGGACAAATCCGCTCTTCAAGCTGCTTTTTAAAACTTCATGATATCTTTTACCACTCCGCTTTTCTGGGTATGCTGTAATAGTGCAGATTCAATGAAAGCCTTGATCTTTTCTACTGAGCCGTCCTCCGGGAACAGAAGATGAACATTGGCCCCGGCATCCAGTGTAAAGAATAAAGGCAGATCGGTTTCTTTTCTGAAATCCCAGATCTTATTGATCACCTCTAACGTTCCGGTCTTCATCAGAATAAAAGCCGGATCGCTCATCATCATCATCGCATGCAGGGTAAGTGCCTCATGTTCTACCAGTTTAATAAAGCTATCGAGATCCCCGGTTTTCAGGATATTTTTCATCGGGACGAAGTTTTCTTTTGCTTCCCGGAATCTTCTTTCTGCATAAGGATTGGTTTTCATCAGCCCGTGTCCTACCGTTGAAGAAACACTTTTCTGGCCTTCATGGATCAGCAGGACCCAGTCATTGAAGCTTTTAAAAACCTCATGAATTTCAGTGTCAGGATATTGTACCGCGAATATATCCGAGCTTCCGGGAACTACGTCAGTTTCTCCCCAAACTACAAGACCATTGTATAGGCTTCTGCAGGCGCTTCCACTGCCTAATCTGGCCAGGAACGAAGCTTTTCTCAGGGATTCGTCTTCTGATGCTTTACCTGAAAAAACCTCATCCAGTCTCATCAGGCATTTTGCAATGGCCCCGAACCCTGAAGCCGAGCTGGCAATCCCCGAGCTGTGCGGGAAGGTATTCTCTGTCCGGATGTTGTATTTCCCTTTCAGAATCCATGGCAGGTATTGCTCTATATTTCTGAAATATTTTTCAATTTTTTCAGCAAACTTCTTTTCTTCATTTCCTGATAAAAAGGTCTGCACAGAAAATGGCTCACCGGCCAGGAACTCCATTGTCGTATTGGTTTTACAATGGTTTAAGGTATAGCTGATGCTCGGGTTGGCAGGAATCTGGTTCTCATATTTCCCCCAATATTTGATTAAGGCTATATTAGACGGGCAACTCTCAGAAACCGTCTGTGTATTGATGGTAAATTCTTTTTTTCCTAGAAATTCTTGTGTTGTCATAGCTTATTTAAAGGACAAAAACCTTTTCAGGCTTTTATTAATACATTTTCTCGATAATGTCTGCGTATTTTTTCAGCACCACGTTTCTTTTCACCTTCAAGGTAGGGGTTATCTCCCCGGTATTGATTTCAAATTCAGCAGGCAGCAGGGTAAATTTTTTCACTTTTTCAAAATCGGCCAGATGGCTTTGCAGCTCATTGATTTTATCTTTGTAGAAATGAATGACCTTCTCGTTTTTCACCATATCTTCATGACTTGTCACCGGAATATTATTTTTCCTGGCAAAATCATGTAAGAATTCAAAATCAGGGACGATCAAAGCGGAAACGAATTGCCTTCCTTCGGCTATCAGCACGATCTGCTGGATAAAGTTGTTATTGGTAAGAAGGTTTTCAATCTGTTGCGGGGCTATATATTTTCCGTTGGAGGTTTTCATCAGGTCTTTGATCCTGTCTGTAATGATCAGGTTGCCTTTATCATCAAATCTCCCGGCGTCACCAGTCCTGAACCAGCCGTCTTCTGTAAATACTTCTCTTGTTTCTTCCGGCTTGTTGTAATATCCTTTCATGATCCCGTTTCCTTTTGCCTGGATCTCATCATTTTCACCAATGCGGATTTCCACTCCCGGCAAAGGCCTGCCACTGGTACCATGTTCAAAATGGGTCAATGGAAAAAGTGTTAAGGTAGCTGTAGTTTCCGTCAGTCCATAGCCTACTGTTATATGGATACCTACGGATTCAAAGAATCTTGTGACTTCAGGAGATACGGAGGCTCCGCCACATGGCAGAAACCACAGCCTTCCACCCATTCTTTCTTTAATTTTACTGAAAACAAGCATATCTGCAACTGTTTCTTTCAATCTAAGTCCGAAAGGTATCGCATGATCATTCCTTCTCAGCTCTGCTGTCTGCTCCCCTACCGCTAAGGCCCGGTGAAAGATCTTCTTCCTGAATGAAGAGCCTTCTTCTACTTTTTCCAATACTCCTGCATATACCTTCTGGAAGAATCTCGGTACCGCACACATCATGGTGGGCTTCACTTCCTCCAGCGTTTTGGCTATATGCTTCGGATCTTCCAGGAAATAAACCCTGGCTCCGCCATACAGGCAAAGCAGGCTCCAGCTTCTTTCAAAGACATGGCTCAAAGGTAAAAATGCCAGCGACAGCTCTTCTTCAAAATTCTTAAACTTAAAAAACTCAAAATGGGCATCGAAGGCTTTGATGAAATTACCATGGGTAAGCATTACCCCTTTTGGTGTTCCTGTGGTTCCGGAAGTATAGATCAATGTAGCCATATCATCATATTCCTTTCCGCAGATCTCAAATTTCGGGGAAGCTTTGGCGATAAAATCTTCGAGATAAAAACTATTGAACTCCTTTTTGATCCAGACCGACTTTTTGGAAACAATAATGGTCTGAAGCTCATTATCCGTTTTATGCAAAAGCTCCAAGCAGGCATCATATTGCGCCTGGTTTCCGACAAGGATTATTTTTGAGCCTGAATCTTTTATAATGTATTCTGCCTGCTCGGCATTGTTGGTTGAATAGATGGGAACGGTGATCGCACCGGCAGACAGAGAAGCCAGGTCAAAGGTCATCCATTCGGAGGAATTATCCGAGTAGATGGCTACTTTGTCATTTTCCCGGATTCCGGCATTTCTGAGGGCATTGGCGGTTTTAAAAATGATCTCGCTGAATTTTTTCCAGCTCAGCTCTTTCCAGGATTCATCTTTCTTTTTAAAGCCAATGGCTGATTTTATAGGGTGCTTTTGTACGTTTTTTATGATAATTGCCTCTGCAAGGTTCATTTCTTCAGCTTTTTGTCGTTAATATAGTTATTGAGATGGAAGTCTACGCTTTTCTCAACAGGAATAAACTGATAATCTAATTTTTCCCTTATTTTTTTATTGGAAATGGTGTTAAATGACGATACAGATTCAATATTTGATTTCGTTATAATCCTTAGCTTGGGAATGAGCCATCCAAGAAGGAAATTGGCTATCCTTCCCAGGTTAAGCTGCTTTTCAGTAAGCACTCTGGGTTCTTTTAAGCCCAGCTTTTTTCTGATCTGTCCTCCGATCTCGGCATATCTTTTCTTCTCTGAAACAGCGATAAAGCGTTCTCCGAAAATATTCCTTTCCATCAGCTCTACAGCAATTCCAGCCACATCTCTTGCATCCACATAGGCAGAACCTCCTGAAAAGGTAAAGCCGTTATTTTCAAAGATCGGAAATATCTGCCCGCTGCTTTGATTCCAGCCTCCGCTTCCGATGATCATTCCGGGATTTACGATCACCACATTGAGTCCCTCTGCCGAAGCCCTCCAGACCTCCATCTCCGCCATATGTTTGGAAATAGCATAGGCGGAATGTTCCACTTTTGGATTGAAATCTGATTCTTCATCCAGCTCACCCTGTTCATTGAAGCCGTCCAGGACGGCAACGGTACTGATATACAGAAATTTTTCAACCCCGGAATTTTCGCAGGCATATAACAGATTGGCCGTACCTTTGGCATTCGTGTGGTACATTTCTTTATCATCTTTCGGATCGAAGCCTACTTTAGCAGCACAATGATATACTTCATCAACGCCTTTCAATGCCTCCTGAAGTGAGCTGATATCATCAAAATCCACATCTATCCACTCTATTTTACTGAAATATTCATCAGGATTTTCCGTATAAAACCGGTATGAACTTTTTACATCATCCAGATTACTTGCAGATCTTTTGGAAGCACGAACGCTTTTTCCTCTTTTAAGAAGTTCCAAGGCCACTACTCTGCCTAAAATTCCGGTTGCCCCTGTTACAAAAACCATTAATTATTTTTTTCCTGGTTGCCGCTAAATTAAAACAATATCATCAATCAGACAATTCTTCATTTTATTCAAAAAACAAAAGAAAAGCCTTTTGCAAATTTGCAATTTTTCAAGCACAATCCAATTGGAATTGATCAATATTATCAAATTTCCAATCTGGTATATTGACAACAAAAACCTTTCCGAACGAAAGGTTTTCCAAAATAATTGAAACTTTATGTTTCTAGGCCAGAATCATATTGTTTCTCCGCGGCGCTTTATCACACAGGATATCAGCAATACTTTTAGAGATAAGGTGCCCTTCGGTAAGATTATCCAGCCAGAAAAATTCTCCGGCAGCATTGATCTCTATGAAATAATATTCGTCTTCGGGAGAAACAATGAGGTCTATGGCGCCATAATCCACGTTGTAAACATCGAGAAGTTCAAACAGCTTTCCGTTTATATCTCCGGGCAATTCTGTACGAACCCATTTGTCAATGAGGTTTACCCCATCTTTCCGCCAGTCTATCTTTGCATCTTCGGATTGCTGTGAGTCTATTTCAAATGCGTAAATATCCCGCCCCACGATAGTAACCCTAAGCTCTTTTTTCTTTTCAATTCTGGTCTGGAACTGCATCGGGCAATAAAGCAGGGAATCCAGATCATTCAGTTTTTCCTCATCAATAACATTAGTGAAAACCACATTTTCAACACCATCTTCATAGATGGCAAAACCGGTCTGCATTTTACCGATCACATTTTTATGCTTGAGGATAAATTGTCTGGCTTCTCCGGGATTATTGGTGATACAGGTCTCTGGGATCCTGAGCCCTATCTTATCTGCGATTTTCAGCTGCTCTTCCTTGCTGTCCAATCTTCTGTAAACACTCGGCTTGCCAAGGGCGTAAGCATCTATCGATTCCAGAAAGCCAAAAAGTGTATTACGGATCTCTCCCATTGCTGCTCCATAAAATTTGGGATCCATTTCTTCTTTTAGCCCGTTACCAATGTTATAAGCTCTTCTGTACCATACCGCGGCAATATCTTCCAGGCGGTATTTCGCTTCGGAGGTTTCGAGGATGCTTATCCACTTCCCGTCCTGGAAAACCGTGGTCAGTTTATTCTGCAGGGGATACAGATCTACGTCGAAGCGGATGACCTCACACCCATTCTTTTCTATATATTCGGTTACTTTCTCGATGGAAAAATTATCTGCTGTATGAGTAATGATTAAAATTTTATTGTTCATTGGTTTGTATTCTTTTTATAAGATTATCGGCAATTCTTTCAGCAATGGGAAAGCCCAGCTCCTTCTGCAGCATTCCCCATTCTCCCTGCGGGTTGACCTCCAAAAAATAGTAATTTCCGTCTTTTCCTCTGATCATATCAATAGCTCCGGCATAAAGCCCCATTTCCTGCATCATTGAGGACAGGCCTGTCTTAATGTCTCCGGGCAATTCATATTCTGACCAGAAATAGTTTTCCCTGGCCATGCGCCAGTCCGCATTCTCACTGTTATTGATCTTTCCGGTAAAAAATTCTCCGTCTATATAAACGATCCTTAATTCATATTCCTTATCAATATAAGGCTGGAAGATCATCGGGCAGTAAGCGATATCAGAAATATGCTCTAAAGTATCTTCGTCTATCACCGTTGTCGAGAGCATATTTTCGCCGTCCATGGATTTGGCGATCACGCCGTGAAGCTTGGCTATGGCTTTTCCGTTACAATGTTCATAAAAAAATGATGTGATTTTTTCTTCATCGTTTGAAAAAATTGTTTTCGGAATGATCAGGTTATTCTTCTGAGCCGTTCTCAGCTGATACATCTTATTCCCGTCCACTTTCCTTTCTGCTTCATAGGGATTCACCCACGGCAAATTCTCCAAAGCAGTGATGAGATTATAACGCAGGCTTCCATATTCATTCAGAAAAATTTTTTCGTACTGCTCATCAAGTTCTTCAGGAACATTTATTTTCCAGGCTTTCCGGTGCCACACACCCTTTATCTGTGTAGAGCAGATCCTGTTTCCGGATTCATCCGTGAGTTGAAATGAGCTTTCATTAACACTGATTTTCTGAAGATGGTTCAGATGATCGGAATTCAGTCTGAAATAAGGGATGTT
Organism: Chryseobacterium gossypii; assembly: GCF_041361455.1. Taxonomy (NCBI): domain Bacteria; kingdom Pseudomonadati; phylum Bacteroidota; class Flavobacteriia; order Flavobacteriales; family Weeksellaceae; genus Chryseobacterium; species Chryseobacterium gossypii. Next base: position 89,561 of record NZ_JBGCUR010000004.1, read on the forward strand.
TTTAGACCGGAGGTAAGCAAAGAAGATATCAATATTGTAAAAGTCTTTAGAATGTGTGATACAAAGAATCATTTGCCATTTTATTAAAAAAGGAAACTTATAAGTCTAAGTTTCCTTTTGATATGATTTTGTTAATATGTTTCAGTCATATAACAGCTCATTTTCTATACTGTAGGAACATCATCGTCACCGTCTGAAGGATATTTCATTGTTTGAGCCATGTCATCCTTAGGAGACGTTACCGTATCCAGAGACGGCTTTGTAATAGTATCTCTTTCCGGGATCGTAATGATATCCGTACCTCCTTTTACCTTTTCAGGATCTTTAAGCTGTTTTTCCAAAAATGAAGCGAAAAATGGCTTTTTCTTTGAATTTCTGTTTTTCATAATGTTTTAATTTGGTTTTATTAATATACTGGTTAGTTTAGTTTTTATACTGTATCTCCTGCTTCGTCGCTGTCAGAAGGATATTTCAGGGTAACATGGTCATTCCCCGGTCTTGTCACATTATCCTGAAGGGCAGAAGTGATACTGTCTTTAAGCACAGAAGTAGCATTATCCTCAAGCGCTGATGTCAGTGAGCCTGTTGTTCCACCTTTGATTTTTTCAGGATCTTCTATCTGCTTCTCTAAAAAGGAAGCAAAGAATGGTTTTTTTAGTTTTTTATCTTCCATAATTAAAATTCTTTGATGATTTGATCATCTAAAGTACAAAAATTTCATTAAGAAGAGAAATTAATTGCTTTTTTAAGAAAATTTTAACTATTTAATAAAAAGCATAGAATACTATTAACCCAAATTCAAAAACTGCTTAACAACACTGTTAAATTCTGCCGGATTATCCGCCTGAACCCAATGTCCGGCATTTTTTATAATGACAATTCTGGCTTTAGGAAATTGCTGTTTGATGGAAAATTCATCCTGTGGCAGGATATAACTGGATTTTTCACCGGAAATAAACAAGGTTTCACCTTCAAACACCCCGAATCTTATCGCGTTGGAAACAAATTCATTGTATTTTTCAGATAAGGTCCTGAGATTGAATCTCCAGTTCAGTTTTTTGTTATCATCCCAATACAGGTTCTTGGTCAGGAACTGTATGGTAGATCTGTCGGGAATATATTCGTTCAGCACGGCTTCCACTTCATTTCTGGACGTTACTGCATTGAGATCCACACTTTCAAGGGCTTTAATAATTCCCTGATGATGTGGCGGATATGCTTTCGGGGAAATATCAACAACGATGAGTTTGTCTACTTTTTCAGGATATCTTATGGCAAATTGCATCACGGCTTTTCCACCCAGGGAATGCCCCAGTACATGAGCTTTCTCTATGCCGTAATGATCCATATAGCGGGCAATGTCATCTGCCAGATCATCGTGGGTCATGCTTTCGGAATGAAAGCTTCTTCCATGGTTTCTGAGGTCGATCAGATGAACGGTTAAGAACTCACCCAGGTCTTTGCCGAAGCTTCCCCAGTTGTCAAGCATTCCAAACAAGCCGTGGAAGACCAGAAGGGGTGTCGATGTCAGATTTTCGCCAAATATTTTTGAATTTAAAATTTCCATTTTTTTGTTAGAATTAGAGATTAGAAGTTGGAAGCCAGTTTTTAAATAGGTTCCGGCAAGCTTTCTGTTCCGGATATCCCTACCATCGGGCCAGTCTTTTCAGATAAGCCTGAACGGTATTTTCCATTCCCATATATAGTGCCTCGGATATCAGGGCGTGACCTATAGAAACTTCCAGCAGATTGGGGATGTTTTCTGCAAAATATTTCAGGTTTTCGAGGCTTAAATCATGGCCGGCATTCAATCCCAACCCTGATTCAACGGCTGCCACCGCCGTATCGTAATAAGGTTTTATAGCCTGTTCTTTATTCAGGATATAGTTTCTTGCATATGCTTCCGTATACAACTCTATTCTGTCTGTCCCGGTTTTTGCGGCATATTCTACCAGCTCCGGCTTTGGATCAAGAAAAATGGAGGTACGGATTCCTGCTTTTTTGAACTCAGCAATGATCTCCGTAAGAAAGTCCAGATGTTTTTTCGTATCCCAGCCTGCATTGGAAGTAATGGCATCATCTGCATCAGGTACCAGGGTCACCTGTTCCGGTTTAACTTCCAGTACCATATCAATGAATGGGCGGTGCGGGTTTCCCTCTATATTGAATTCGGTCGTAATCAGCGGTTTCAGATCATAAACGTCTTTTCTGGTGATATGTCTTTCGTCAGGTCTGGGATGAATGGTAATCCCCTGTGCTCCAAACTCCTGGATCTTTACTGCGGCCTCCGTTACACTTGGCATTTCGCCTCCCCTCGCATTTCTTAATGTTGCAATTTTATTAATGTTTACACTCAGTTTTGTCATTTTTTCAGATGTTATATACCAGATTTTAGATATGAGACTTACATGATTGTAATGTATCTAAAACAGATTTATTTAAAGTCAATTAAAATCCCGATCCATATTAAATTTTCACCTGCATTACTTCAAGGTCAAATTCTTTTGAGGCTACCAGCAGGTGATCAAAAATATCGGACTGTATCTCTTCAAAATCTATCCATTCCGTATCATTCGTAAAGGCATATATTTCCAATGGTAAGCCTTGCGGAGTGATATTCAATTGACGGACGATGATAGGTCCCTCTTTATCAAGCTGCGGGATTTTTTCTATATATTTCTGGGCATAATACCTGAAAACGCCAATATTGGTAAGCTGCCTTCCATTGATAATTTCTTCTTTATGCTCCATATTTTCCTTTTCTTTTTTCAATTCTATGGTGCTTTTTTCCAGATAGTCCGAGATCAGGTTAATGTTTTTCAAACGTTCGATATCTTCCTCGGTAAGAAATTTAAAAGAATTGATATTGAAGAATATAGATTTTTTAATTCTCCTTTTATTGGTTTCTGAAATCACCTGAAGATTCTTGATTTCCGTTGTCAGCAGGTCATATGTAGGAATCGTAGAATAGGTTTTATCAAAATTGTTGATCCTGGTGGTAAGGAGGTTTATTTCAGCGATATTTCCTTCCACGTTATACTTAGGGATGCTCACCCAATCACCTACCTTCAGGTTTTTGGATGTTGCCACATGGATCCCTGTCACAAACCCTAAAATTGTATCCCGGAAGACCAGGACCAATACTGCCGTAATCGCTCCCAGACTTCCAACAATAGTAGTTCCCCTGATTCCGAAAATAACACAGATCCCCACAACGGAGAAAATAAAAATCCCAAGAATCTTAACCGTTTCCGAGATGGCATTCAGGGCCATGATCTTATAAAAGTCCTGCTTGATAACGAAATAATTCCTGAATGCTGTCAGACCTCTGTAAAGCATCCCCGCCAGGATAAGAACAAAACCCAGATTAACAGATCTGATGATAAATGTTGTGGTCTTAGGTAAAGAACCCACCGGAAATATAAAAGTATGGATCCCCGCTACTACTGACAAAGCAATAAAGTGTGCTACAGAGTTGGTAATTTTAGACCTGTACACCGATTTTAAGATCGGGTATTTATTCTCATTGCGGAAAAAACGAAAAATAAAATTGATAACAGGTTTACAGATAAAATCAACGGCAAGAAAAAGAGCGGTAAGCAGTGCCAGTTTTACAATGATATGAAAAACCCAGTCCAGTCCAGTAGGTGAAATCCGGCTGATATAAAGATAAAGCTGTTCACTCAGCTCCTGTATAAAATTTTTAGTTTCTTGTAACTGGTCGTTCATTACAGCAAATTTAGGAAATTTCAAAATGATTTACAGCAATTTTCAATTCTGATTATATTCTGTTCTTAAATATCACCAAAACGCTCCATTATTGTTTTCAGGAGCGACCTTCAGCTTTAATAAGCAATAACACATTCATTAAAAAAAAACATTATCATTAAATTATATTAATTTTTAAAGCATATTTTATCATTATATAATAATTATTTATTAAATTTGATGAAAACAATCAAAACTACACACCCATGAAACATCTCAACTTATTCCTGATGTCTGTCATCACCTTGTTGTTTTTTGGCTGCAACGGCAGCAATGACATCATTGAATCCGGCACACCTCAAGTCATTGAGATGGGTAAGGTCTCCGGAAAAGTGGTATCCAAAAATGGTGCAAAACAAATTGGAGGCGCATTGGTTTTTACATTTGACCAGGACAACAAAATGTATTACGCTTATTCTGACGCTAATGGCGAGTTTATCCTGGAAGCTCCGGAAGGCCCCCGTACCCTTCATATTCAAACGGGTAATGGATCCAATTTCAGAACCGAGATCAATGTGAATATCAAGAAAAATGAGGTAACTGCACTGGATAATGCACTAACAAAGCTTAACCAGGTCGCTAACATGGCTTATGTACAGGGTACTTATGATGATATCCAGAGTATTGTTACGGGGTTAGGATATACGGTAACCCCTATTACCTATGACGACTTAAAGGTGATGAGCACCATCGCGCAATATGATGTCATCTTTTTAAATTGCGGCTCTAAACCGTCAAGCAACTCAGGTGGAGATCAGGCTGTTTACAGTAATCTTTCCGCTTTTGTCAGTAACGGGGGAAGTTTATACGCTTCAGATTGGGCTGTCGCTTATTTAACCGGTGGAACCTACAATTCCAATGCATGCGGACTGCCTGGCGGATTTATTCCGGACACAAAACTCTGTTCCATCAATAACGGTTCTTCAGGAATAATAAATAATGCTACGGTCCCTGACCTCAACCTGGCCAACGCTATAGGCTTCAACACTTTAAACATCCAATATGATCTTGGCACATGGCAAAAGATCAACAATTACGATGCTACCTTCTGGGATGTAATGGTGAAAAAAGACAATGAAGCCCTGATGATAAAAACTGACAAATACAATGATCCATCCACACCGCAAACCCCGGTAGGAAACAGTGCTGCCAGCGGATGGGTAACGATCTGCCACCACCCTGCCGGAAGCACTCCTATCACCATTACCATTAACCAGAATGCCTGGCCGGCCCATCAGGCTCATGGAGATACAATGGGGCCATGCAGCAGTGGCAGCAATAACGGAAATATTTATTATACCACATTCCACAACCACGCCACAGGAAACATAGGAAATTCAGAGCTGATATTGCAATATATAATCCTTAATCTTTAATCTTCATATTACAAATGATGAAGGGGCTTTTAATAAGCCTCTTTTTTTATATATTGCATCAGAATTTCATAATAATGGATACAACACTTATCAATATTTTCTGTCTTATTTTACTGTTTCTGGGAATCCTGGGAACTTTTCTCCCTATATTACCTGGATTACTCCTGAGCTTATGTGGCCTGCTCATCTATAAATTCGGGACTGATGCCGATCTTCCGATGATTTATATCTGGGCTTTCGGGATCCTTACGGCTATTTCTGCCGTCCTGAACTATGTAATCCCTGCCAGAACCAATAAGAAATACGGAGGGACCCAATGGGGAAGCATCGGCTCCATTATCGGAACCATTGTCGGAATGTTTCTCCCGATCCCGTTAGGATTTTTGATCGGAATGTTTGCCGGAGTGTTCATCGGTGAACTGCTTCACGACAGTAAGGACATGAACAAAGCCCTGAGATCAACAAAAGGCGCCTTTATCGGATTCCTTTACGGTACCGGATTTAATTTTGTTGTAGGTGTGGCAATGTTTTTGGTAGTAGTTTTGGATATGCTTGATATTATTTAAAAAAAGATTATTATGTTATATAAAACCATCATCTGCGGTTTGGGATTATTGTCACTCATGAACTGTAATGCCCAGAAAGAAAAAAACATTTCAAAAGCTTCTGTTGAACAAACCGGGGCAACCATGGTTACTCCCAAAGAGGGAGAGATCATTTACTTTAATGAAGGGGAAAACAGATTTCTGAAAGATTATGAAATGAATGTTACCTTCAAAGGAATTTCTGAAGACAGCCGCTGTCCGAAAGATGTAAACTGCATATGGGCCGGGGTAGCCGTAGCCCAGGTTGAGGTAATGGGCACTGCAACGAGGCCGATGGTGTTAAATCTGGCCACCATGGACAATGCCGGGAAAAATTACCATCAGTCTGCAGATTTTAACGGATATACCATTTCATTGGAAGAGCTTACTCCTTTTCCCACCTCAGAGGCAGGAACACAAACCCTGAAAGGGAAATATAAAATAGGCATTGTCATCCGCAAGTCAGAACAAAATCCTACCACGAAATAGGTTCTTTGCCTTTGGAAACCAGATATTCATTGATTTTGGAAAAAGGTCTGCTTCCAAAAAATCCTCTGTGAACAGAAAACGGTGACGGATGTGCCGATTTCAGTATATAATGTTTGGCCGGATCTATCAGTTCGGCTTTTTTTTGTGCGAATGCCCCCCAAAGTACAAAAACCACATTCTCCTTCCTGTCTGAGATCTCTTTGATGATAAAGTCCGTGAATTTTTCCCAGCCAAGATCCTTATGAGAATTGGGTGAATGGGCACGAACGGTTAAGGTAGCATTCAACAATAAGACCCCCTGTTTCCCCCAGTCATCCAGTTCTTTTGATGTTCTTACCACTCCCAGGTCATCTTTCAGCTCAATGAAAATATTTTTAAGGGAAGGCGGGGCAGCTACTTTTTCGGATACAGAAAAGCATAAGCCATTGGCCTGGTAATCATTATGATAAGGGTCCTGGCCCAGAATCACTACCTTGATATCATCAAAAGGTGTGATCTCCAGAGCTCTGAAAATCTGGTTTTTAGGCGGAAAGACTTTGGTTGTAGAATATTCCTGCTTTACCTTCTCCCAAAGATTTTTGAAATAATCAGTATTTTTTATCGGGGCTAAAACTTCTGTCCAGGTCATTGCAAAATTGATGATTTGTTGATGTGTTATTAATATTTTTAAGTTTCATCCGGGAACTTAAACTGAAACAAAAATATTCTTAATTTATATCATTACCAAATCATCAAAACGATCCATGAATCAAAATTACCTGAAAACAATCCCTTCAATTATCGGATCACTGTATTATCCGTATCATAATTTCTCACTAAATTTGCATTGTGTATATTAATAAAGAAGATTTAAACGAATTAGAGTTTCCGCAATTGCTCGCGGAAATATCTCCCTTTGCGTATTCTCCGAAAACAAGGGAAAAAATTCTTCAACTTCGTCCGATGGAAATTGACGAAGCAGAGCTTTCTTTGAAAAAAACGTCTGAATATTTAACGAGTTTTGAGAGCTCAAATGCGATTCCGTTTGATGAATATGAAGATATTGAAAGTGAGCTGAAATTAATGCTGATCGAAAACTTCCGCCTGGAAAACAGTGCTTTCATCAAAATCAAAACCATTACGGAACAAATAGGAAAACTACAAAAGTTCTTCCCAACCATGCCCGAAACTTTTCCAACCCTGGCAGAAGAGGTTTCTGTACTGGAATTTAGAAAAGAGATTATTGACAAGGTAGATAAAGTTTTCAACCGTTTTGGTGAAGTAAAAAGTGAGGCTTCTCCTATTCTGAAAGGGTTAAGAACTGAGATTCAGCATGCCAGGAAAGCGATCCAGGAAAATTTCAACAGGGCTCTGGCCACCTACGGGCAAAGCGAGTTTCTGGATGACATCCGTGAAAGCATTATTGAAGACCAGAGGGTTTTAGCCGTAAAATCAGGATTCAAGAAAAGAGTGCCCGGAAGGGTTTTAGGTATATCCAAAACCGGTTCCATTACTTACATCCAGCCGGATAGTGTAGTGAAACACTATTTTAAGCTCCGGGAAAATGAAGAGGAAGAAAAAAAGGAAATCGATAAGATCCTGAGAAAGCTGACCGCAGAGCTGGCAGAATTTCAACCCCAGCTTACAGAATATCAGTCCTATATTTTTGATCTTGACCTGACCAGGGCCAAGGCTAAATTCGCTGAGCTGATCCACGGGGTTTTACCGAAAATCAACCGTCATAAGACCTTAAGGTTAAGAGATGCCTACCATCCGCTGCTTTGGCTGAGAAACAAAGCTGAAAACAAAAATATTTTCCCACAAACCCTGACCTTAACGGAACATAACAGAATCATCTGTATTTCCGGTCCGAATGCAGGAGGAAAATCAATCACGCTAAAAACGGTTGGCTTGCTTCAGCTGATGATCCAGAGCGGGATTTTGGTTCCGGTACATCCCAAATCGGAAATGTTTTTCTTTGAGAAAATCATGACGGATATCGGGGATAACCAATCTATAGAGAATCATCTTTCCACCTATTCTTCCAGGCTGAAGAAAATGTCGGGGATCATCCGTGAAGCTGACGGAAACACGCTTTTACTGATCGATGAGTTCGGAACGGGATCTGATCCGGAACTGGGCGGAGCTTTGGCAGAAAGCTTTCTCGAATATTTCTACGACAAAAAGAGCTTTGCCATTATCACTACTCATTATACCAACATCAAATTAGTTGTTGAACAGCTTCCCAATGCTGAAAATGCCGCGATGCTGTTTAATGAGGAAACACTGGAACCCATGTATAAGCTGGAAGTAGGACAGGCCGGAAGCTCATTTACGTTCGAAGTGGCCGAAAAGAATAAGATTCCAAGATTCATCATCCATTCTGCCAAGAAAAAAGTGGAACATGACATTGTAAACCTTGATAAAACGATAGTTAAGCTTCAGCAGGAAAAGTTTGAGGTTGAAAAGCTGAAATCTGATCTGGCCGAGAGAAAGGAATCCGTGGAAGATAAGCGCGACAATCTCCAAAAACTCAACGATCAGCTTCAGCAGAAATTGTATAATTTCCAGAAGCTGTATGAAGAAGAACATCGCAGACTGCAGTTCGGAAGCAAGATCGAAGCTTTTATTGACAGCTATACCAAAGGTAAATCCAGAAAAGACATAGTAAAGGATTTTGTAAAGCTCCTGGAACAGGAAAAATTCAGGAAACTCGGTACTGACAAGGATGAGAGTAAACGACTCCAGATCGTAAAAAGAAAGATTACCCAGCAATTGAAAAGAGAGGAAGTGAAGGAAAAGATCGCAGAGACCAATGAAAAGCTGGAAGAGAAACGCAAAAGCGACCGCGCGCTCTGGATGAAAGTAGGACAACGGGTGCGGATCACGGGAAGCACAAGCGTGGGAACGATCGAAAAAATCTCCAAGAACAAGGTTATTGTCAACTACGGTACCTTCAAGACCACGATTGATGCGGATGAATTGGAAAGGATTTAAAAAGACAGTTTAATTATGATCAAGAGGGCCGGAAAGGCTCTCTTTTTCGTTCATGCTTCAAAATTTCAGATATCATACAGTATCAGGACAATATAAAGCCGATAAATCACTGTGAAGCTTTAGTTATGCCATTAAAAAAGAGCACCCTTACTGAGCACTCTTCTGATTATCTTTTGATAAACTTGAGGCGCGGGCTGTTTTCTTTGCCCCTGACCTGGAGAAAGTAAACGCCTTCAACAAGATCATGGACGTCCACTTTCCTGTCTGAAATCTTTCCTTCCCTTATTTTTTGCCCGAGTGTATTATAAATTTCAAACTCATTTCCCGAGGTCCCTGAGATATGGATAATATCAGAGACAGGATTCGGATAGATGTGGATATCCTTATTTTTTCCCGTTTCATCTACAGCCAGGCTACGTTCGGTGAAAATAACATTATAATCTTCCACCTCACCACTGGCAACAACGGTGCAGGCATCGGTAGTAAGAGCCTCGCTCATCATAACCCTCATTGTAACGCCACATGCGGGGCCTGAAGCAGAAGCAGGAACAGAAAAGGTATGTACTATTCCGCTGGCGAACATGCTCAGACCGGTGCCAATAATCCTTTCCGATGGCTCAAAATCTCCATTTCCGTTGAAATCTATCCATACGCTTATTGCAGTAGGGGTTTGTCCGGAAGCCCATCCCTTGCTGACAAAAACTGAATTTAATGATGAATCAGAAGCCAGGTAAATCTGACGTGTCGGATCTTCCCGATAGTCCGTATAAGTTGAAGCCCCGGAATTGCTTATCATTTGTGGCAGCCCTCCTGCAGGGGTAACGCTCACAGTGACGATCTGCATGATGGATGGATCTACCGACCCTGCCAGACAGTAGTTCAATCTCGTCTTAAAGGTTACCGTATTTGATACATCAGCGGGATTTGTCGCATCTCTTACCCTGGCTTCATATACAGTGCAGGGTATCAGGCCGCTAATGTCATAAAAAGTATTTACCGTTTGAAAAGGCCCTACCCAGACACCGTTCGAAACTCTGAACTCCACCAGATACTGACCTCCGGGAATCGGGCTCCAGGTGAGCTTTGCCGATGAAAGGGTGATTTCCGTTGCCATAACGTTTGTCGGAACCGTAAACCCAGCCGCTGCCCCGGAGTTTTTACCCTGGCACAGAATGATTCCGGCAAACAGTATAAAGAAATAAAATAGTTTTTTTATCATTTTCTATACTGATTTTAAATTTTTATCTAAAATTAATAAAAAACCAATAATTATTATTATAATTTAGCAATAAAATATTATATTTTAAAATTTGTTAGTCAAAAATTACAATTTCTTCTTAGATTTGATCTATGATCAAAAGCTTTAAGATTCTCGGAATATTTTATCTGAAACTGCTAATCCCTGCTGTTGTATCTTCTTTATTGCTTGTTTTTCAGACGGGATTCAATATCCGTAATTTCGGATTGTGTTTCCTTATAATTTTCCCGGCTATTCACTATTTCATTTATGAGCTGAGGTTAAAAAATGAATATTTCTTTTACGCGGGCTTCGGATTCTCGAGAAGCTTTCTATGGATACTGACCCTATCCATAAGTTTAATCGTCAATTTTGTCACAAGATGTATATGAATAAATTGCATGTAGACAGTGTCACGAAATCCTATGGATCAAAGCACATTCTACAGGATATTTATTTGGGTTGTGAAACCGGGAAAATCGTGGGCCTCCTCGGAAGAAACGGGGCCGGAAAATCCACTTTATTACAGATCATTTTCGGGACTATTAAAGGTAAAACCCAATTTATAAGGTTTAATGATATTATTCTTAAAAACCAGTTTGACAGGCGGAACAGAATCGCTTATCTGCCTCAGCACCCGTTTTTGCCTAAAAATATGAACGTTAAAACCTTAATAGATCTGTTTTGCGGCAAGGAGGAAGCGGATGAGCTTTTGAAGGTGAGTTTGATCCGTCCATTTTTAGATCATACCGTTGGAAAGCTTTCCGGCGGGGAGCAGAGAATGGTGGAAACCTTATTAATCATCTATTCCGAATCCGCTTTTATTTTATTGGACGAGCCTTTTCACAGCCTTTCTCCTAAAATTGCCGGTGAACTTAAAATATTGATCCGGGAAAGATCAAAACAAAAGGGATTCATCATTTCAGACCATAGCTACCGGGATGTTCTTGACCTCTCTGATGACGTGTGTCTGCTTTCTGATACTCATCTAAAGCGGATAAAAGATTTTAAGGAATTGGAAATGTATAATTATCTCCCGAAAACTTTTTAATTTATATATTTGGACTATCAAAAATTTTCATGATGATTTCCGTAAACAAGGCATTATATGTATCCATTTTCAGTTTTTTCTCCCTGGCTTTTGTGAAAGGGCAGAATAAGGTCCCTTTTGGAGTTGTGAAAGCTGAGGAAGGCTATGCAATGGTACGTGTTCCTAAAGATAATTACAGAAAGATCGTAGATAAGATCCGCATGCGGAGAGGAGATGTTTTTGTCTATGTAAAGCCGGCACCCGGCGAAACAGAATGGATCTGGATCAAATACCCGGAGAAAGGTGGTGTGGAAAAGCCTTTCGTACGGTATGAGACCCTGGATAAGGAAGGTATGGTAAATAAAGACCGTATCGCCTTCATTGATCAGTTACCGCAATTCACGCCATCTCGGTCTAAAAACGGGCGGTCCCTTATCTTTACCGATAACAGCAACCCGAAGATACCCACGGCCCAAAGAAGCAAAGTTATCATTGACATTTATCCGTCCAACGCCAGCTATCGTAAACAGGAGAAGGACAGTATCGGCAATATCCTTACCATAGATAAGGTAAAACCCTGGGGAATCAGCAATACGATTCCTGAAGGAATGACGGAAATCAAATCAATCAGGGTTCAGCAGCCCGGCCGAGGCTCCGTGTTTGTAAGGGAAGCGATTAAAAATATGTTTCAGCCGACCATGGATTTTGACAACATTGGTGTAACCTCCATAGATAATGACCATATTTTTCTTTATATGATCAACGGATCGGGTGAAAACAGGTATACAACACTCTGGACCATTAAAGAAGGAAGGGTTGCCAGCCAGATTATCTATAAAAACCCGGAATAAATTATTATTTTTGCACTGAAAAGCCTAATGCTTATTCATCCGGAAACGGGTTCTTCTTAACGGGGATTAAAAGGGAATCGTGTGAAAATCACGAGCTGTCGCGCAACTGTAAGTAACCGAAGTCTTTATTAAAGACCCACTGTGCAGCATGCATGGGAAGGGAATAAAGATGTTACAAGCCAGGAGACCTGCCTTTTTCTTATAAACAAAAAACTTTCGCGATTTGAAGTTTATTGATCTGATGAATTGTTTCAGGAGCCTTATATTCCTGTTATTATTCTGTTTTCAATATTGTTCATCTCGCCTTATAATAATGAAATATGACAACAGAAGAAAGAATTGAAGCATCCGAGACGAGAATTTTCAAAGCGGTATTCCCGAATACTACCAATCATTACGACACTCTCTTCGGAGGTACAGCCATGCAGCTGATGGATGAAGTAGCCTTCATCGCCGCTACGCGATTTGCAAGAAAAAGAGTGGTAACCGTAAGCAGTGACAGGATCGATTTCAAGATACCTATTCCTGCAGGAACGATTGTTGAACTGATCGGAAGGGTTTCACATGTAGGTACTACAAGTATGAAAGTGAACGTTGAGATCTATACCGAACAGATGTATTCTTATGAAAGGGAAAGAGCCATCGTAGGGGATTTTACTTTTGTGGCAATTGATGAATCCAAAAAGCCGGTATCGATACTGTAAGGTTTTTGGGCGGCCTGCGGCCGCCCAAAACCTATCTCAATACTTTTTCGGTTGCCAGATTCCTGTCCAGCAGCAATTCGAAAGCCTCTCCCATCTCGTCCGAAGCTCGGGTAATGGCATGTTCCAGCATATTTCGGATCTGCTTTTCCGTAACATGAGCTTCCGTCCAGCTTTTTCCTGATGTATGGGAATTCAGGATAAACGGCATGATTCTGTCTATGGCACAGGCAAAAACAGCATCGGGGGTCTTCTCTTCTTCAAATTCAAGCCACAGGTCAAAAAATTCTGATCTTAGGGGCTCATCCAGAATACCGAAAATATTTTGAGCCGACCGCTTTTCTCGTTCAAATTTCCCAACCATAGCCTTTTCATCAAACAGAAAGGTATCTCCGGCTTCAATTTCCACCAGATCATGAATCGAGAGCATCCGAATCACTCTCAATAAATCAATCTCCGCCCTGTTTTTAGCGTATGGATAAAGAATCTGGGCTAAAATAATAATCTGCCATGAATGCTCGGCGGTATTTTCCCTCCGGGAGTCATCTGCATTATAGTTTCTCCTTTGTACATTTTTTAAAGCATCAACGGCTACAATAAAGTCAATTTCTTTCTGGATCTTCATTCTGCAAAAATACATTATAATCGGCAAAACTGAATGTCCAAAATTCTGGTAACAAGATATAATAAAAGCATCCTGTTAAGAATACTTTTAATTTATTTATTATCATATAAATCTGAGGAGAGACCGCTAAACTCTTTTTCATCAATCCACGAATCAAGGCAAAAGTGCTGAGTCTTTTATAGTACCTGTAGAAATACTGATTTTATTATTCTTTTTCAATGAAATACCCTGCAAAGTCTTTCCACAAATTGTTCTAGCATTATCTTTATCCATTATAGTATCCCCAATTACTATAATTGATGCTTGTACTCCAAGCCATCCATCTTAATAAAAACAATGTCTTTATGTTTGAAACTTTATGATTCATTTTAGGATATTTTTTTCTTGAAAGTTTGACAGCATTTCCAAAAATTTCCGGATGCATATCCATCCATTTTGTTAATTCTCCTGCTCTTAGAAAATGTTTAAAACTATCTTCATGCTTTTCCCAGCATTTGACACCGTGAAAAGAAAGCAAATCTAACCTGTACTTATTGAAAGCTTCACTCATTCTTATAGCACATTGATTTGGGAACAATCAGACATTAAAGAATGAGAGCCTTTTCCAGGGTGGTTTTCCACAGTTCTTCAATCTTACCATGAATAGAAAACTTTATAACCATAATGTAATAATTTTCCTATTTATATCCAGTTAATAAAAAGAAAAAATAATAAAAAACCCCTTGATTTTCTTAAAATTTAAGATTCGTTCATTTAGGTATGAAAAATAATTTAACTGAAAACCAATCACTTACAATAATGTTTATTATTTTTTCACTACTTTGTATTGCATAATACCATTTTAATTATATATCTTTGTAATGTAAAATTAGAATAGGTTCAACTAGCTAGGAACCGATTCTACATATCACTAATTAAAAACTTATTAAGATGAATACTGAAAATACCAAAGCGCAAATGCGAAAAGGAATTCTGGAATTCTGTATTTTAAGTCTCATCAACCATCGTGAAATGTATGTTTCCGACCTTATAGATGAACTAAAAAAAGGAAAGCTGGATGTTGTAGAAGGAACCCTCTACCCTCTTTTAACAAGATTAAAAAATGGTGAGTTTCTTTCATACAGGTGGGAAGAATCCACTGGAGGCCCGCCAAGAAAATACTATCAGATCACTGAAAAAGGTAAGCTGTTTTTAGATGAACTTCAAAATACCTGGAATGAATTAACAGATTCAGTAAACCAAATCACTCAAAAAAATTAAAAAACAAAGCTATGAACAAGACACTCTCAATAGGACTCGCAGGTTTTTCTTTTACCATAGAAGAACACGCATATATAAAGCTAGGCGATTACCTTAATGCTCTGAGAAGCTCGCTGGATGCTTCGGAAGCCGATGAGGTAATGCACGACATAGAAATCAGAATGGTTGAAATTTTCAGGGATTCACTGGGTAAGCGTGAAGTAATCAATGATACGGATGTAGAAAGGGTAATTGCCCAGATAGGAACTCCTGAAAAAATCGAAGAGCAGGAAGAGGCTTACTATTCTGAAAAAAATACAAAAAAAGCATATTCCTCCGGTACTCCATATACAGATAAAAAACAATTGTTCCGGGATCCTGAAAGACAAAAAATAGCAGGAGTTTGCGCAGGTTTAGCCCATTATCTGGGAATGGATATTACTGCCATGAGAGCCATCTGGCTGGGAATCTTCCTTCTTGGGACTTTTACCGCCGCCATTTCTTCCACTCTGGTTTTCTTACTGTATATTATCCTTTGGGTCGTATTGCCAAAAGCAGAAACTGCAGCAGATTTCCTGAAAATGAAGGGAAAGCCTATGAACTTCGACAATCTTAAGAATGAGTCCAACAAGCTGGTTCAGTTTGCCAACGAATCTACTCAGAGGGTCGGAGAAATGTATCATGAAACCAAACCTTACATCAGTAATGCCGGAAGCGGGATCTGGAATGTTTTCAAATACATCATCGGAGGTATCTTTGTTTTCATGGCGCTGGGCAGCATTATCGGAGTATTCGCGGTATTCGGGCTTTTCGGAATGGATTCCGATTTTCCGGGGGCCAATGAGATAAGATTTTATTTTGATGACAACGGAATGGATAAGATTCTGACCGCGATTATCATCATCGGATCTTTAATTCCTGCGATCATCTTCAGTTTGCTGAGCATTAAAATATTCTCACCGAAAACGAAATTAAGGAACATCGGTTGGGTTTTGGGAGCCTTATTCCTTATATTGATCGGTCTGGGCACTTATTTCGGGGTTCATATGGCCAAAAGGGATCTGATCTACAGAGGCAGCAAGGAAGACACAGAAAATATCGCCATCAATACCACTTCAGACAGTATCTATGTAGATGTGAAGCAGGTAAACATCCCGCAAAACTTCATTGCTTATGATGATGATATCTATTCAGATAAAAAGTCTGTGTATAAGGAAGACTATATCTATGTGCAGGTTACAAGAAAACCGGATGTAAAAACCCCTTATCTGATCATTAAAAAGGAAGGAAACGGATATAATGTGCCGGTTGATGTAAGTGTTCCTGTAGATGTGGTAGGAAACAAGGTCATACTTCCAAACTATATCAGGTATCCTTATCAGCACAGATTCAGAGATTACAGGGTTGATTATGAGCTTGTAGTACCTCAAAAAGCCGTTGTAATTCCTGTAAAAAAAGACAGAATTGATTTTGACGGTGACTTAAACGGTGACGGTATAAATGATGATGACCAGGATAAGGATGAAGACGGCAACATCAGAATTGAAAAGAATAAAATCACCGTCAATGGCTCTACTATCGAATACAGCTCTGATGACAAAGACAGCATCATCATCAACGGGAAAAAGGTTCCGGCCTCCCAGGCAAATAAAGTGATTGACTCTATGAAATCCGAAATTAAAAAAGTAAAAGGCGGAGATGTAGACATCAGAGTGAATGACGGAAAAAATGAAATTTCCATACAGACTAAATAATTAACTGCAGAGAGTGGCAAGAAGGTGTGAATGGATAGCAACCGTTTGAAATTCACACCCTTCTTCTCTCAAAAAAAGTAAATTTTAATATCTCTGTTTCACTAAATTATCTTATCTTCGTAAAAAATTAATAACCAAATCAAAAGCAGAACAAAATGGTACAAGTTGCACTAGAAATTGTAATGAAAATCGTAGATTTGATCAGCGGTTTATTTTAAGAGCGATAATATTTCAATATATTTGTAGAGTATAACCAAAGTTTGGTTATACTTTTTTGTTTAATACGGAAGATTTATGAAAAAACTCATTGGCAAGCTGATGTTAAAAATCTTAGGCTGGAAGATCGTTATGCAGGGTGATGTAAACCAGCTGAACAGATGTATCCTCGTTGTTGCCCCGCATACCCACAACATGGAATATATCCTGGGAAATTTTGCCTATTGGGCGCTGGAAAAGCCGTTAAAAGTAATCATTAAGGATGCGCATACCAAAGCCTGGTACGGAGGTATTGTAAAAGGTTTAGGAGGAATTGGTATTGACAGGAGCCAGAAAAATGATCTGGTAAACTTTGTTGCCAGGGAATTCGGGAAAGACAGCTTCAGTTTGGTGATCACTCCGGAAGGTACAAGGAGCTGGGTACCGAAATGGAGAAAGGGCTTTTATCATATGGCGCTGGCTGCCAAGGTTCCGATTGTTTTGGCTGCCGGTGATTTCAAAAGAAAAATCATTTACCTGGGCTACACCATTCCTTATGAAAGGATCGCTACCGTTCCTTTTTCTGAAATAATGCAGGAGATCCAGGATTATTATATCAAAAATGATATCGTACCAAAGGTTCCTGCCAACTGGAACCCGAATATCACGGGAAATAATGAATATTAGTCTGAAACCGAAAGGCAGTCCATATTATAACTCATATTATCAAAATGACGGGAACAAAAGAAGAAATACTACAGTTTTTAAACAGCTGGGGAGGTGATGTCACTCTGGCTAAAACTTTAGAAATAAAATTTACTGATATCGACCTGGAAAATGAAACGCTTACTGCCACAATGCCTGTGCAGCCGAAAGTACACCAGCCTTTCGGCATCTTACATGGCGGAGCCAGCTGCGTTCTGGCCGAAACCATGGGCTCAAGCCTTTCCAATTTTTTTATTGACGGAAATAAGTATTACGGAGTAGGCACTAATATCAATTCAAATCATCTGAGAAGCAAAAAGGACGGAATAGTTACCGGATTCGCCCGGTTTATCAGGAAAGGGAAAACCATGCACGTTTCCGAAATCGAGATCCGTGATGAGAAAGGCCAGCTCATCAACCACACCACCATGACGAATAATATTCTCAACAGATAACTTTCTGTAAAAAATCTGTTTGCAATGATCTATTTCAAACTCCCGTTCAGCGAAAGGATATATACCGTAAATGAAAGCTCAGATAAAAATTCTGTCATATTCCATTCATTCGACGGCTCCGAGCAAATAACTTTCAATGGGGATATTACAGCGATCAGTGAAGAAGAATTCAGAGTAGCAAATTGTAAAACCACGGAATTACCGGAAGATAAAAGCGGCTTTATTGCAGAAACAAAAGACGAATACCTGCATAAGCTGGAAGAGGTCATTGAATTCATCAAAGCAAACAGACTTCCCAAACTCGTGCTGTCCCGCAAAAAAATTTTAAGAGATTTCGGCACGATCGACCTGAATGAAAGCTTTATAAATTTATGCAAGACCTACCCTAATGCGTTCAGGTATTTATTTACGAAAGGTGAAAGTTCCTGGATGGGAGCTTTTTCGGAGGTATTGGGAAAATTTAATAAAGCTACCGGTCAATTTGAGACAATGAGCCTTGCGGGAACACTCCCTGTTTCCGAAAACTGGACAGAAAAGGAAATTGAAGAGCAAAAACCTGTGACAACATATATTCAGGATATCCTTAAAAACTATTCGGACGATGTAGAGGCCTCACAAATCTATGATCATATTTCGGGGAATATCAAGCATCTCCGTACAGATTTTAAAGCCCGCATACGCCCGGAAGATCTGGATAAGATCATCCATGAATTACATCCTACCCCTGCTGTCTGTGGCATCCCGAAAGATCTCTGCAAGGAAAGTATCCGGAGGTTTGAAAAATTCCCCCGTGAATTGTATGCCGGGTATATAAGAATTGAAACAGAGGAAGCCATACTGTATTTCGTTAATCTTCGCTGTGCAAAATTATACCGCGACTCCGTACATATATTTGCAGGAGGAGGGATTACCGGGCTAAGCAATCCTGAAAAAGAGTGGACAGAAACTGAACTGAAATCTGAGGCTATTCTAAAGAATCTGGTTTCTTAGAATTAATACTTCTTCCCCATCAATTCCATCATTCGGAGTACACAAGATCTTAATTAAAGATTATTAGATTCGCTATTAGTTAAAACAAATCAACAGATAGCCTGTTGTATTCTTCTTATAACAGGAAAAAGCAAAGTCAGTGATTTTTTAGAATCACTGACCTTTTACTTCAAAATATAATATTGACAGAAAGATCCTCTGCCAAATTGCAGAAATACTTATCTGATGATAACTTTTTTAGCAATTTTCCTGGTACCTGTATTAAATACCATCAGATAGTTTCCTTTAGCAAAGCTTGTAAGATCAATCTGAGTATCATTGGTGATATTAGCCTGGCTGTAAACCAATCTTCCCGAAATATCAAAGATCTGAACTTCCGTAGAGATGTTTTTCTTCATAAGAACGTTAAACTTCCCGTTAGAAGGATTAGGATATACCTGGAATTCGTCTTTCGCCAGTGCAACATCTTTTGTCGCCAGATTTGAAGTCGCCTGTCTGGTACAAAGTTCTATTGCGGCAGCATTTACGGTCCCTGAGCTGTTGTTTGCCGTTACACTGTTTAAAACGTCTGATGTATGTAAAGCCTGAATCAGCCAATTTCCGTTAGGATTTTGCCCGTAATATTTGCTTAAATCCAATCTTACAGGTTCGATATGCGGATTAGCGCCAAGGTTATTACAGTTCATGATAGCAGATTCCCCTTCCTGATCAAAAGTTGCTTTCAGAATGTTCGTATTCGAGCAGTTACCAACCCAGAATAATTGCTTTTGCTGATCGCCGGGCCCCTTAAGCTGTAACGCGGTTTCTTTGATATCTGTATATGAAAGGTCCATTACAATATTAATGTCTTCAATTAATGTTGTGGCAGGAACATTAATGTTGATATTAGCGGGCGTACCTGGAGCGAATGCGAAAGTTCCGGTGGCCGGATATTGCGTACAATTCATGGTTACCTTGTAGTCTATTGCAAAAGCCGGACTTGCCGCATAATAAATATTTCCTACTGACTCTACGATAATATATGCTTTTTCTGAAGGCGTAGACGGAATAGTAATGGTTTCTTCCCCATCATTCGGGGTATTGGAAACAAGGGTATTGAAAGTATTTCCGCCGTCCGTTGATATCAGAATATTTACATTCTGGGTATTGATAGGAGCAGCATCTGTTCCCGCCACATCCCATTTAAGGAGATGAGAAGATCCTGACGGATAATCCTGATTTAATGAAATAGAAGTGATCCTGAACGGGCCCGTACTTCCATCTACATTCACCATTGCTTCATCAGTTGCGGTTTGTCCGCCTTCCGGAGCATTATCTCTTACCAAGCTTATGAATTTCATATTGCGGGCAACATCCGAGCTCATATTCCACGTACTGTACAGACTTCCGTTAAGGACTTCATCAAGAGGTGGAAAATATCTTACCGGGCTTGAAACAGGCGGATATACTCTAAAATTTGGAGCTTTAGTGGACATTCGGTCAGGATATGTGAATTTCATTTTAGAAATGATTTGGTTGATAACATTTTGTAAATTGACTAAATCTAAAACGTCAAAATCAAAAGTGGGATTCGGTTCCGCAAGATCAGCTTCTTCCCAAGAGAAAGTTAAATTATTGTTATCAGGATCATTTCCGGTTGCAGTCAATTTAAATGCTGTTCCTTTAGGAATCGTATAATCTTGTCCTGCATTTACTGTAGGAGGATTATTCGAAATATCGACGGTAGTAGCACAGCTCGTCGTTTTGATATAATTATTGATCTGGCTGATGCTATAGTGCAGAAACTGATCACTGTGCTTATCCGCTACATCATGAGTTCCCGTTACACCCGCATACCCCATGATCGTTGTGCCACTTCCGGGCTCTCTGTTGGCCCCGGTTTCAGATGAAACCACTTGAGTATTTACAGGGATTCCAAATACCATTGTTCTTATCGTAATATTTTCAGGCTTCGAAAATGTATGGTTAGCCCCATATTGATGTCCCATTTCGTGTGCAATAACCATGGCATAGATAAACCCCTGAGGCCCTGCCCCATTTACCGGTCCTGCATAGGCGCTTCCTTTTTTCTGGTCTACTTGTCCATCCACTATACCTTGACTATCCTGACATACGGAGGCTATCTTTCCGGCAAGTCCTCCGCTGGTTTGGTTGGTAAAGATAATACCGATATCATAATTAGCTTCGCCAATAGTATTGGTAAGAGTGGTCTGAACCTGAGCACTAAGGACATCAGCGGAAGTATAAGGATCGGTAGCCTTATCCAGGAATATGATCTGATCATTGTTGGCGATCAGGTTCATATGAATGGAAAGGTCCCTTTCATATACCGGGTTAATATAGCTCATCAGATCATTAATTGCAGCCAGGGAATTAGCGACAGTCCCTCCATGATATTCACTGAACTCCCCATCTACAGAAACGGCAAGACGGAAGGTTCTGAATTTTCTGTCATTGGTGTTATCTGTAGGGAAAGTGGTATTTTTACTAGCTGTTTCTTTATCTTCGGTATAGCAGCCCGGGCCAGTTGTTTTTGGCAGCAGATCAGGTACAGCAGGACTTACCAGATAAACAGATGCGTCTTTTGTAGCAGGCTCTATTACTACCGGCTTTTTAGCATTGGCAAAGATAATCAGTTTTACTCCGTTCTGCGAAAGCCCGAAGCTTATGGTATTTCCAGGGTTATTTACTGATATTCCTCTATAGGATTTTATATCCGGAAATTTTTCTGCCAGTTCAGGAGCCATATTAGAGGTTTCATATACCGTATACTTTTCAAACGTTCCGTCCAGTCCTGGGATATCAATAATCACCGAAGACCGGGTGGCCATGCCTGTTTTAGATTTTGGTGCGGCTTGTAATGCTGACTTCAGCTGGCTGATATCCAGGGTATAAACATTGGAATAGTCCGCCCCTATATTCTTTTTGGATTCTATCAGGTTCCTTTCACTTATCCTTGTTTTTTTCCAGAAGTTTTGTCCGTGTAAACTCTGGATTCCTAGAGCTGCTAACCCTAGCAATAAATAAATCTTTTTTTTCATAAGCATTTAAGTTTTTGTTATGTAATATTTTATAATAATTAGCTAAAAATATAAATTAATCTCATAATTATGAAATATATTTTTTTATGTTAACAAATTGATTAACAATAAAATAAGTATGATTTTAATACAAAAATAGCATTGCATTTTAAAATTTAAATACAATACTATTTTACATTAAAATTATTCACAAAAACAGTCAGTTATTATTAAAAAATATCAACAATAAAGAAATGAGTGATTTTTTTATGTTAAATCAGGCGAGGATCATCAGGGAAACTTGCTGCATTTTCCAAAAATATAATTGGAGGATTGAGGATCAAGGACAGGTGGCGGCTGAAAGCACACAGATCAGCTTATAGAACAAAAAAAAAGATTTAATCCAAAAAGGTCAGCAATTTTAAATTGCTGACCTTCTTTATTATACTGAAATAGCGATACATGCTATTTACAAACATCGTAGAAATCGGATTACCGGGGTCATGAAATACCCCATACTATTTCTTTACTCCTATTTTGCTCCATGTATCCAGTACAAAGAGTAAAATAAGACCTATCACGGCTGAAGCGATAGAAAACACAAACTTCAGGTTATCCTCTGATAAGATGTCCGCCTGCCAGTCCAAAGCATAGAGATTGATAGCAATAAAAACAATGAACAGCACTAAAAATACTTTATAAAACTTCTGCATGATTTCTAAAAATTAATATAATTCTGCACCAATTGAGCAAAGTTAGCCGTAAATAATTTGATTGAAATCGCCAGGAGAATGATCCCGAAAACTTTCTTTAAAATGGCCAGAGTAGCCTCGCCCATTTTCCTTTCAAGCCACTTTGCTGATTTCAGCACCAAATATACGAAAATTGTATTGAGAATAATACCTAAAATGATATTAATATCATGAAATTCAGCCCTGAGCGATAATGTGGTGGTGAGAGTTCCGGCTCCGGCTACCAGCGGAAATGCTATAGGCACAATAGAAGCGGATCTGGCCTCGGATGTTTTATTGATCTCAATGCCTAAGATCATTTCCAGTGCGATCACAAAGATCACAAATGCCCCGGCAATGGCAAAAGAATTTACATCCACCCCTATCAGCTTAAGGATTTTATTTCCTACAAAAAGAAAAACAATCATGATCAGCCCTGCAGTAATAGTAGCCCTTCCTGCCTCAATCTGGCCGAACTTCTGCTGTAAGCTTACAATAATGGGAACAGAGCCAACGATATCGATTACAGCAAAAAGGACCATAAAACAGGTAACGATTTCTTTAAAAGAAAAATCATTGAGGATTTCCATCTATTTGTAATTTAAAATTTTACAAAAATATGAAAAAAATGATTACTTGCTAATCTGAGAATACAGATTGACAATGGCCTTCAGCAGCATATCTATTCCTTCCGGCGACTTGACAGGGGCATATTTTTCCATCTGTATCCTTTGTGACAGGCTCCGGTATTCCTCAGCTATTGAAGATCCTTTATAGCTTTCAAGAAATTTCCTGAAATCCTCCGCAGAGCTTTGAAAATACTGGCTTCTGACCTCCTGGTCCAGCTCATCCACCGTTTCAAAGAACTTCTGATAATTACCGCTGTCCTTGAGGTTTTCCAAATAGCTGAAATAATCGTTCACATCAGTTTTCAGCCTTTCCCTGATCTCTTTTTCCGTTTCAGCAACAGAACCCAGCGGCAACGGTCCCGAGGGTACGGTCTCTCTAACCATGGCCCGTTTTTTTTGCCAGTTTTTATATAAAAGGTACAGGATGAATAATCCCAGCAGAATCGAAATATTGATTAAAAGTATGTTCCAGTGGAATTTATTCTTTTCTTTAACCTTGAATGATGTGGTTTTTAAAACCGGTGTATTTACCGTCTCCAGAAAATTATTGGTATATTCATTCACCCTCTCAACCGTGGTCCTGGCTTCCATGATCTGATCATGCGAAAGGGCATTCAATGCCAGGGTTTCCTGCCCCAGGTCTATATATTCTTCACTCTCGGGATTGAAGAAAGCAAACTGCTCTGTTTTTATTGAAAGCAGTCCTGGTTTATTGGGAATCACTATATAGTTGGCTAAAACCTCCCCTTTCATCCCCGCTGTACCCGGGGTTACTTTGGAAGTGATCTTGGGCGCGAAGACCTCATAATCCGGAGAACTTGCTATTTTAGGCAGTTCCATATCCGTTATATTGCCTTCCCCTTTAACTTTTACCACTACATTGATAGGTTTTTTAACCTCCACTTTCTCTTTAGAGGCATTATATATGCTTACTTTAAAATTGCCCACGGCATTTTTAAAATACTCCGGAGATCCTTCCGGAAGCTTTTTAACATTAAGTTTTACTTTATTGGAAACAATCTTGTTCTTATTGGATGAATAATTTACCGAAGCGGTTACGGAAGGTACTTCAACATAGCCGGCTTCATTAGGAAATATCATGAACACGGCCAAAATCTGGGAAGCCATATTGCCGTATCCAGAAGGGTCAATTTCAGATTTTGCAAAGCTTATGGGATGTACATCCAGATTATCCTGCTGGGGCAAACGAATGTTTTTCACCTTTCTGAAGTTGTCCATATTCTTGGAATACACCTTTAAAACAGCAATGGCAGGCTGATCCTGATATACTTCCCTGTCTTCGATTTCCATGTTCAGAAATACCTCTCTCGAAGTATTTGACGCCATAGATTTTCTGTCGATATCTCTTACAAAAATATCAAAAGGCTCGGTCTTATAAATTTTGTTATTCACCGTTACCAGCACGGAGCCTATCTTGATTCTTCCTTTCTGTTTAGGTTCCAGGGCAAGCTGGGAAACCCTTTGGGTAATAACGGTGTTGGTTGCAGGATCTATAAAGGTGTTGTTCACAGACCCACTTCCGATAATATTGAATTTGGACAGGTCAGGCAAGCGTACCGGTGTCTGCTGGTTGTATTCGCTGCCGTTCATTTCAAGGACGATGGTGAGATTGACAATATCTTTCCCGCTGTAATCGGTTTTATCCGGATTTACATAAATATTCACCTGTCCGTAAGTAATTACGGAGGTAAAAAGGAGTAATATGTAAATCAATCTGTTCTGCATCACCAATCTTTCTCGTTGCTCTCGGGCATCGAATAAGAATTCTTATTAAAGATTCTTTTGGCGGTTTCCTTTTCTTTATCGCTTATCTTATTTAATATTGCGTTTTCCAGATCTTTAGGCATTTTACCACTATTCTGATCCTGGCCGGGAGTATTTCCTTGTGGGCTATTGCCCTGATTTTGCTGGCCTTTTCCCTGATCCTGCTGATCTTTAGAGTTTCCTTTTTGATCATTATTTTGTTTCTGGTCTTTACCGCCGCCTTTACCTGAACTATTCTGCTGGTTTTTCTTTTGTTCGTTCTCTTTCTCCTTAAGCTTGGCAATTTCATAGTTTTTTCTGGTTGCCTCATTATAAGGGTCCTGTTTCAGGGATTGCTTATAATAATCCGCAGCTTTTTCAGGCTGATTCATTTGCATATAAGTATTTCCCAGATTATGAAGGGCAGCCGCTTTATCCGGAAGGGTCTGGGAAAGTTTCTGCGCTTTCTCAAACTCTACTTTGGCATCTTCATATTTTTTACTTTTATACAAAGCATTTCCCAAATTGTAGTGTGCCGTAAAATCTTTATCATTGGATTTTATAGCTTCCAGGTATTTGGAAGAAGCTCCATCATAATCTTTACCGTTAAATTTCTGATTGCCTTCGTAAACTAGAGTCCGGTAATTTTTCTGCCCGAACAGAGGACCGGAAAATATAAAAGCCATTATAAACGATAAAAATATGATTTTAGTATTCATATTATGCAAAATTATTCCTTTATATGTTAATAAACAGGGTTTTATTTGTTAAAATTCGGTTAAAGTAATCATTCCGATTCCGATAAATAAGCCAGGCTAAACGTTAAAATCCCGTTTAGGATTAAAAATATAAATCATGAAGAAGAAGAATATAGAAACCGCTAAAAAATACTGATAATAATGATTTGCGTTTTGAGACTTCACCAAAGTTTCTGATAAGGAGGATTTTTTATCAAGAGCCTCGATAATTCTGTCCGGTGCTTCATTGATGTTGTTTCCGTCTATATACGTTCCCCCCGTAGATTCAGCCATTTTCTTCAGGGCTCCGGTCTGCCTTTTTGAAATAACGGTCTGCCCGCTCATATCTGTCTTATATCCCATCAACTGGCCAAAAACATATTCAGGAACAGGAGCTCCTTCGTCTGAGCCTATCCCTACGGAAGTAATCATGATCCCTTCCCTGTTGGCCAGCTTTATCGCTGCATTGTCATTCCCTTCATTATCTTCCCCATCGCTCAGCAACACAACTTTTCTGGCTCCTTTACTTACATTCCTGAATTTCTCCACCGCGGTCTGCATCCCTTTGAGAAAATCAGTTCCCTGAATCTGCATGGTATTGGTCTCAATGGCATTGATATAGGTTTCTGCAGAATTATAATCTGTCGTTAAAGGCATGATAGAGGTTGCCTGTCCGGCAAAAATAACGATGCCTACCTTATCACTCTTCATTTTCTGCATGGTACTGATCATGAGGTTTTTTGCTTCTGTAAGCCGGCTCGGCTCAATATCCTCCGCATTCATTGAATTGGATACATCCAGCATAAAAATAACGTTGTTGAGACGCTGATTGGTCTTCACTATTTCGGAGCCATTCAACAGATCAATAATAGAAAAGATCAGAAACAATATACCCAGAAGATATAATGCCGGGAATATTTTTGTAAAACCGGATCTCTTTTCAAACAGATGTTCGTGGAACTGGCTATCTGCAAAAATTTCCCTTCTGCTCTTTTTCCATTTCAGATACCGGATCAGAAAAAATGCTAACAGCGGCAACAGCAACAGCAATAATAAATACCAATAATTTCCTAAATACCAATCCATCAGCTTAAAATTTTATAAAAAACCCAACGCAGCAAAGCATCTAAAACCAGCACTGCCAAAGCAATCCAAAGGAAGATCTTAAAATACTCCTGGTAATTGTAAAGCTTGGAAACCTTCACATCGGATTTCTCCAGCTGGTTTATCTCATCATATACCTCTTCCAGGCTGCTGTTCGATGTTGCCCTGAAATATCTTCCCCCTGTCATTTGGGCAATTTCCTTTAAGACAGGCTCATCAATTTTCACTTCGGTTTCCGTGAAAACAAGGTCCCCGAAAATATCTGTCTGTGTAGGCATCAGGGCATATCCGTTTGTTCCGATACCTATCGAATATACTTTTATATTATTGCTTTTTGCCAACTCTGCAGCAATCTGTGGAGGCATTGCATTTTCAATCGTGTTGACCCCGTCGGTCATCAGAATAATGATCCTGCTTTTCGCCTTGCTGTTTTTAAGGTGATTTACGGCTACAGAAAGACCTTCTCCAATGGCTGTCCCCGGCTGAAGCTCCAGTGGATTCAAATTTTTCAGCTCATCAATTACCACCTGATGATCGGAGGTTACTGGAACTTTCGTGAAGGCTTCCCCTGAATAGGTTACCAAACCTAGCCTGTCATTCGGTCTTTTTTCAACAAATTTTATGGCAATATCTTTCAGGGCCGTCAGACGGTCCGGCGTAAGATCTTTAGCCAGCATGCTGAGGGAAACGTCTACGGAAAGCATGATGTCAATACCCTTAGTGTCATCCCTGTCCTGAGAAATGGTAAAGGTACGGGGTCTTGCCATAGCGATGATTAATGCGGAGAGGATGATGTATTTGGATATTTTCAGCACAAATAATACCGCTGCAATCCCACCGCTGTTCCCCATATTTTTAACGGTAGGAACTTTTATGCCTTTTTTCTTCTGCCTGCTTATATCCCTGAACAGAAGGGGGATAAACAGAAGAAAAAGCAGTAAGAACCACGGGCTATAAAATTCAAAATTAAACATCTTTCCTCAGGTTTTCGAATTCCAAATCTTTTGATGATCTTTTTACAAATTCCCTGATATCCGCAAAATCTTTTTCCATGGTTGCTTTATCCGGGAAAGTCTTGGCAAATTTCACAAGGTCGCCCCGGAGAAAAACATCTTCAACCACTTTTTCATTTTCAAGAGAAATCGTATTATTTTTTTTCATCATTTCAATCAGATCATCCGTTAAAAGAACATCAGCCGGCAAATGGTATTGCCTGGTGATAAACTCTCTTGAAATATCGATTAATTCCACATAAAACGAACGGTAGTCGCCACCTTCAATATATTTTTTCTTTTTAAGGGAATCCAATTCCTTCAGTGTCTGGTTGGTAGCTACTACAGGGGAACTCTTTGTTCTCCTTCCCCATTTTACAAATATTATAATGGCAATAATTAAGGCGACCACGGCCAAAGCTCCCAGAATATACCATTTATACAGTTCCCAATAATCCCTTACATCGAGCTTCACCTCTTTATTCTTCATGATATCATTAATCTGATCGCCTTTTCGGGCAGTATTAATGACATCAAGTTCATAAGGAATGGTTTTTAATATCCTGTCTCCCACTTTGAATTCAAGCTCCGGAATGGTAAATTTTCCTTCCTCAAAAACGGCAAATTCAATCTTCCTTTCATACACGTCCGGGGTCTTCCCGATACTGTCCTTGATTTCTTCAAAATGAAAAGGCAGCAGCTCATTCTCGGGGGCCGCCACTACCTGCCTGCCATTGAGGTTGTCTATTTTTACGGTAAAGCGGTTCACTTCTCCCAAAGCGATGGTCTTCTTCTCAACATTGGAAGAAAGTATCTGTGAAAAGACATTTGCACAGATAAAAAAACAAAATATGAATAGTATCTTTTTCAATTTATCATTAAATTTTAATGATGCAATATTGTCATTTTGGTGAACTGAAGTCCCATTATTGATGCATGGCAAATCATCTGTATCCCTCATTTCTTTTGAAAATAATTATACAGCAGTTTAGAGTAATCCGCACCGGTACTGATGTTCATGAAACTGGCCGAGCTGTTGGCAAAATCTTCTTCCAAAGCCCTCAGCTTTTGTTTCTGGGCTTCCGCGAAGGTGTACCTCCATCTCGCGCTGGACGTATTCGCCCAAACCTGCTTTCCGGTTTCAGCGTCATATAAAAGTGCATATCCTACATCAGGGATCTCGTTATCTTTTTCATCATATATCCTCATCCCCAGCAGCTGATGCTTTTTAGAGGCCACACGAAGCATTTTGGAATCATATTCGTCTTCAAAATCCGAAAACAGGAATACCAGAGACTTTCTTTTAAAGATTCCCATCATATATTCCAGGGCCTTATCAATTTTAGATTCTGCCGGAATATAATCAGCCGTTAAGATGGTACTGATGATGGAAAGTATATGCTTTCTTCCTTTTTGTGGAGGAATCACCTTATATACCTTATCGGCAAATAAGATCAGGCCTACCTTATCATTATTTCCAGCTGCCGAAAATCCAAGGCTTGCAGCAATTTCTGCAACATACTCCCTTTTCAGCCGGATTTTCGATCCGTAGTCCATAGAAGCCGAAATATCCACCACAAGCATCATGGTAAGCTCTCTCTCCTCTTCCATCACTTTTACAAACGGCTCCCGGAAACGGGCGGTCTTGTTCCAGTCGATCCTGCGGATCTCATCGCCGAACTGGTATGGCCGCACCTCTGAAAAGGTCATTCCCTGCCCCTTAAAAGCGCTGTGATATTGCCCCATCAAAGTAGCTTCCGTTTTTTTTCGTGTCCGGATCTCTATCTGCTTTACTTTTTTTACAATATCTTTTATCTGCATAGATGTTGGGTCTTATTGTTCAGGTTTCTCTGCTGCTTTCTAATATATTTTAAAATCTTAAGATCTGTATGAAGCTAAAATATTAACTTTTGAACTCAATGGAGACATTAAACCATTCATCATCAAATTTCGGGCTGTATTTTTTATAGAAGCTGATGGCCGGCTCATTCCAGTTCAATACCTGGAAGACCATACCGCTGTACGCATTGGTCCTGCCATATTCCATTGTAGCTTCGAACAGCTTTTTACCGATCTGCTTTCCCCTCATCTTTTCTGTCACTACCAGATCCTCCAGATACAGCCTTCTTCCTTTCCATGTGGAATACCGGTCATAATACAGGGAGATCCCAACGATTTCCCCGCCGGCTTCCGCTACAAAAGCACCCCAAACCGGTGAGCGGCCAAATCCGTCTTCCGTAAACTGCTCCAGGGTAAGTGTAACCTCATGTAAAGCTCTTTTATATTCGGCAAGCTCTTTAATAAGATTCAGCATCGGAGCACAATCTTCACGTACGGCCTTTCTAATGATAATTTCACTCATTACGGGGCCTGGATTTTCGCTAAGATCCTGTTGATGATTTCTTCTGTAGAAATTTCTTCTGCTTCAGCTTCAAAGGTCAGCCCTATCCTGTGTCTCAGAACATCCTTGGCCAGATCTTTCACATCTTCAGGGATCACAAAGGCTCTTCCCTTTAAGAATGCATAGGCTCTTGAAGCAATGGCCAGATTGATCGAAGCCCTTGGCGAAGCTCCGAAACCAATGTAGTTTTTCAGTTCGGAAAGACCGTAATTTTCAGGATAACGTGTGGCAAAGACCATGTCCAGAATATATTTTTCGATCTTTTCATCGAGATAAATCTGATTGATCAGTTCTTTGGCTTCAACGATGTTTTCAAGGGAAATTACGGGTCTCACGACAGGCTGGTGCGAAGTGGAAACCATTCTCATCACCTGTCTTTCATCTTCAAAAGCGGGATAATCTATGGTACATTTCAGCATGAAACGGTCACTTTGCGCTTCCGGCAACAGATATGTACCTTCCTGATCGATAGGGTTTTGGGTAGCCAGAACAAGGAAAGGTTTTGGAAGCTTCATAGTCTCATCTCCTATGGTTACCTGCTTTTCCTGCATTACTTCCAAAAGGGCCGATTGCACTTTCGCCGGTGCACGGTTGATCTCGTCAGCAAGCACGAAATTGGCAAAAACAGGGCCTTTTTTTATGGAAAAATCATTGTCTTTAATATTGTAGATCATGGTTCCCACTACATCGGCGGGAAGCAGATCCGGAGTAAACTGGATTCTTGAAAATTCACCATGAACGGCTTCTGCCAGTGTTTTTATAGCCAAAGTCTTTGCCAGACCCGGAACTCCTTCCAACAGGATATGCCCGTTCCCTAAAAGACCGATCAAAAGGCGGTCTATCATATATTCCTGTCCAATAATAACTTTATTGATTTCCTGTCTCAGAAGAGAAAACAAGTAGTTTTTTTCCTTTATTTTTTCGGTTAACTGACGAATGTCTTCGGCTTGATATGTATCTGACATAGTTTAATTAAAATAATTGGTAAATTTCTAATAAATACTTGCATTAATCAACATAATCAATGCCATTTTTGAGTTAAAGTTTGTTAAATATTCCCCCATTGATGCAAGATTGAGAATATCCTTAGCCTTAAAACTCAATGGAATTATCCTTTTTTTTCATAAAAATATATAAATTTTATTTCAATCCCATGCTCAAAAATTGTCATTTCCAGTTTATTAAACTATTTTTGGTGATTAAAATTTTGTAAAATGAATTATCATTTTCAAGCTCACAGACAGGTAAGGAAAAACCTTCTGGATATTTTGCAGAACACTTCCCATGAGGATCTTCTGCTGATCCCTGACGGTTTTAACAATAATATGTACTGGAATATCGCACATACTGTTGCCACACAGCAGCTGTTGCATTACTATCTGAGCGGAAACCCATTCAGAATTGATAAATACTGGATCGAAACCTATAAAAAGGGAACCCTTCCTAATTTAAACGTTCAAAGATCTGAAGTGGAAGACCTTGAATTTCTTCTGACGGAAACCTCAAAAATCCTGATGAAGGATTATGACAGCGACTTTTTTTCAGACTATACGCCTTATACCACAAGCTTCGGTATGGACCTGAAAAGCATCCAGGATGCCATCATATTCAACAATATGCATGAAAGCATTCATTATGGATATGTGATGGCCCAGAAAAGGGCGATCTTAGGAGAAAAATACTAAATGTTCAGGTTTAAAGTTCAATAGTTAAACAATTAAAAGATTTTGAAACATTAATCGAACTGACTGAAACATAAGTAAAAAGATCAACTCTTTTATAAAATATTTAAACAACAGATTTAAAGGGAACAAAGTGCAAACCTTAAACACAAACATTGAATTAAACATTAAACTTTGAACCCTAATATAAAACTTTAAACAACTCAATGAAA
The DNA here is from genome assembly GCF_041361455.1 of Chryseobacterium gossypii. Classification (NCBI taxonomy): domain Bacteria; kingdom Pseudomonadati; phylum Bacteroidota; class Flavobacteriia; order Flavobacteriales; family Weeksellaceae; genus Chryseobacterium; species Chryseobacterium gossypii. Next base: position 121,808 of record NZ_JBGCUR010000004.1, read on the forward strand.
GACGATTTTATTTTCGGGCTGCGTCCCGTGATTGAAGCCATTGAAGCAGGAAAAACCATCGACAAGATCTTCGTGCAGAATGCGTTGCAGGGTCCTATTTATGCAGAATTGAAAGCGATTTTAGCCAAAAATAAAATTCGTCCCAATTATGTTCCGGTTGAAAAGCTGAACCGGTTTACGAGAAAAAACCATCAGGGGGTTGTGGCTTTTATTTCGGATGTACCGTTCCATAAGGTGGAAGATCTTGTGCCACAGCTATTCGAAGAAGGAAAAACCCCGTTCCTGCTGATCCTGGACAGGCTTACCGATGTAAGAAATTTCGGAGCCATATGCAGGACGGCAGAATGTATAGGCATTGATGCCGTAATTATCCCGGAAAAGGGTGCCGCACCTATTAATTCCGATGCCATTAAAACTTCCGCCGGGGCCATTTACAATATTAAGATCTGTAAAGAGGCCAATCTGGCTCATACGGTAGACTTTCTGCAGCAAAGCGGAATTTCCGTATTTTCGGCTACTGAAAAGGCACAAAAAATGATTTATGACATTGACTTTACAGAGCCCTGTGCCATTGTAATGGGAAATGAGGAAACCGGGATTTCAAAAGAAGTTCTCCATCATTCGGATGAAAAAATAAAATTGCCCATCGAAGGAAAAACACAATCCTTAAACGTTTCTGTTGCCTGTGGCGCCATTTTATATGAAGCGGTAAGACAGAAAATCATGAAAATTAATTAATTCGATAATATTAAAACCAATTAAATGAAAAACGTAGCAGCATTAGCGCTAATATCCATAGCATTAATATCGTGTAAAAAAGAAACGACAAAAGTTACCAAAGTGGATCCGAAAACAGGAAAGACCATCACTGTAGAGGTTCCGGCAGATTCCGTAGCCCAGGTAGAAGCTAACCCTGCCATTAAAGATTCAGCAGGAGTTTATACCCAGACCTTTAAGCTTGAAAAAGGGAAAACCTACCCTCTTACAACCTACCAGCGGGATGTAAAAACAATGACTGACCCGCAAGGTAAAACGCTTAACGGAACCAGCGAATCTACCGATGAAATGTCTTTCACAGTAAATGATATTAAAGGAAATGTTTACGACATGACTCTCAACCTGATCGGAAAAAGAAACTCCCAGACCGCCCAGGGAAAAACCATTGTGGTAGACACCAAACAGCCGATCCCCAAGGAAGACGACCTTAAGATGATATGGAACATCAACAAGGCCCTTACCGGCAATAAACTGAATATGAAAATGGATACAAAAGGGAATGTAATTTCCATTACCGGTTTTGATCCTATTTATACCAAAGTTTCCAATGCCGTAGGAACCCTGATTAAGGATGCCGATCAGAAGGCAAGCATTGTAGCCAGCCTTAAGGAAAGCTTTAATGAAAAAGTACTGAAAGACCAGTTTAATAAAAACCTTACCATTATTCCCAAAAAAGGGGTGAAGGTAGGTGAAAAATGGTCAAGTTCAGAAAATGCGGATCCTAACGGTAAAATAAAAGTTACATCCAACTACATACTGAAAAGCGTTGGAAACGGGATCGCCGAAATTTCCGTAACCGGAGGTATTCCTAAAAAAACGGAAAAACAGTCACAGGGGCCTATCACACATAGTCTCAGCAGTGAACTTGTACAGAACGGTACTATAAAATTTGATCAGAATACAGGATGGATCACTACCCAGAACATCAACGTTAAAACTACTCAGATTGAAACCATTTCAGACGGGAAACAGTCCCAGTCTATGAAAAGCGTTTCCACTTCTTCCGTAATGGTAAATCCTTCTGCCAAATAACTGGTTCAGGGCCGGGCCTTGAATCAGCTGTGGCAAACGGTAATAGTGATTTTAATCTTCAAATTCTGAATTTAAATAAAAATTATTATGAAGTATATTTTTGAGTTTGTGCTCATTACGATTGTTATTTATTTTGTATGGAATATCCTTAAAAGAATCTTCTTCAGGACCTTCCACAGCTATATGTTTAATCATGACAATACCGACAGGCGCCAACAGGATATACAAAATTCAAATAAAAACAAAAACAAAAAGCTCAATTGGGACGCAGAGACTGTGGACTATGAGGAGATCAAAGAGAGTAACGATAAAAGGTAATCCCCAATAAAAGATAATAACCCCATCACATGGCGAAAAATAAAAACTTGATTTATATTGCAATTTCATTAATTGTATTTATAGTTTTAGCATTTTTATATTCCACTCCTGTCTTCACGGGAAAACAGCTTTTCCAGCATGATATAGTGCAGTACAGAGGAGGAGCGAAAGAACTCCTGGATTACAGGGCGGATACAGGTAAGGAAACTTACTGGAGTGATTCCATGTTTGGCGGGATGCCTACTTACCAGATGGGCAGTCAGTTTAAGGGAGACATCATCAAAAAATTTGACAGCTACCTGAACTTCCTTCCAAGGCCGGTAAATTATCTGTTCCTTCTTTTTGCCGGATTTTTCTTTTTAGGAATGGTAGCCGTCAGAAACTGGAAGTACGCTTTATTGGGAGCCACATTCTTCGGGCTTTCCACCTACTTTTACATCATTATTGCGGCCGGACACAACGGTAAGGTAAACACTATCGAATATTTTGCTCCGTTGCTGGCAGGTATTCTGCTGGTTTACATCCGGAAAAAATATATCTGGGGATTCATCGTCACTACCCTGTTCATGGGATTGCAGATTGCGGCCAACCACCCGCAGATGACGTATTACCTGTTCCTGGCCTTAGGGTTTTTATTTCTGTCCGAGCTGATCAGGGCAATCCGGAAAAAAACACCTATGAAGCATTTCCTCATTTCTTCGGCAATTATTGCAGCTTCCTGTGTAATCGGTGTGGGGATGAACTCGCAAAGAATCATGGCTAATTCCGAGTATGTGAAGGAAACCGTACGTGGGAAACAAATCCTGAATAATGACAGCCATACCTCCGGAAAATCCGGAATGGATAAAGAAAGTATGCTGATGTGGAGCTACGGGAAATTGGAGACATTAAACCTTTTCATTCCGAGGCTGATGGGTGGCGGAAGCCAGGAGCCGGAAGGAAGGGAAATGATGAACAGAGTCCAGGAACTGGTTCAGGAAAATGTTTCTACACAGGCCGAGATGGACAGGATATCGAAAGGCTTCAGCGGAATGACCTATTGGGGAGATCAGCCGGGGACTTCGGGCCCTGCCTATCAGGGGGCTATCGTCTGTTTCCTGGCAGTTTTAGGATTCTTTTTCGCCTGGAAAAAATACCGTTACTGGATTCTGGGAGCTTCCATTCTCACCATCCTGCTGGCATGGGGAAGCAATTTCATGCCATTATCTGACTTCTTCATTGATTATGTCCCGTTCTACAACAAGTTCAGGGCCCCATCATCCATCCTGGTAGTTGTGGAATTGCTGTTCCCGCTCATCGCTATGATCGGGCTGTACAGGTTCTTCACTGATGAGAAGCTATCTGAAGAATATAAGCAGAAAATTCTTCTGTATGTAAGTGGCAGCACGTTAGGGTTATTATTGATCCTTTTATTATTCGGAAAATCTTTATTGGGCTTTCATACAGAAAATGAAAAACTATACTTCCCTCCTTTCTTACTGGATTATCTCGTTGACGAAAGGTATAAGATGTTCAGAACAGATGCCATTAAGGCTTTTATTTACGTAGCGATAGCAGCTGTGGCCCTGTTCATGGTATTAAAGAAGAAACTGAGCGGGAATATTGCCCTGATCATCATTGGAGTGGTAAGCCTGTTCGATCTGTGGACGGTAAATAAACGTTATCTGAATGATGATAACTATGTAGACAAGATCTTTGCCGAAAACCCTTTCCAGACGGAAAGCTCCGATTTGCTGGCTGAAAAAGTACAGGGGAACCCGAACCTGGAATCTCTTTTGGCTAACGTCAATGTAAACAAAACATTAGAAACCATCGCCGAAAAGGATAAAACTCATTACAGAATCTTCAATAATATTTTAGGAACCTTCAGCGAGACGAATACGTCCTATTTCAAATCTTCCATCGGAGGATATCACGCCGTTAAGCTGAGAAGATACGATGACGTCATCAATGAATATTTCCAGGTAATGGATTCTGTAAAGGTTCCGAATATCCTGAATCTTTTGAACGCAAAATATTGGGTTGTGGGCGGTCCGGAACAGCCTCAGGCTATTCCTAACCCTAAAGCCAACGGAAATGCGTGGCTGGTAAGTGATCTGAAGTTTGTAAATACGCCTGATGAAGAAATCAAATCCATTGGTGTTATTGACAGCAAAAAAACAGCCGTCATTGCAGCCTCAGACCGGTCTTATTTCCATGACAAAAAGGTTCAGGCAGATTCTACGGCATTTATCAATTTAACCAGCTATCAGCCGAATGAGCTGGAGTTTAAATCACAGTCTAAAACCCCACAGCTGGCAGTATTCTCAGAAATTTATTACCCACATGGCTGGAAGGTGTTTATTGATGAAAAGGAAGTTCCGTATATCAAGGCAGATTATTTGCTTCGCGCGGTACATGTGCCGGCAGGAAATCATCATATCAGGATGGTATTTGAGCCTGAAGTCATTGAGAAAGGCAAATGGATATCCTTGCTTTGCTTCGGCCTGTTCATACTGCTGTCTGCTTTCGGTATTTTCCGGATGAACAGGAAGGAGAAAAAAACGGCTGAATCTGCATAAGAGCGATGGAACCCAGAAAGATACTGATCATCACATACTACTGGCCTCCTGCCGGAGGACCCGGTGTTCAAAGGTGGCTGAAATTCGCCAAGTATTTGCCTGACTTCGGATGGGAACCGGTGATCTACACTCCGGAAAACCCAAGCTATCCATTGTTGGATGAAAGCCTGCTGAAGGATGTCCCTGAAAATATAGCAACAGTAAGGACAAAGATCTGGGAGCCTTACCAGCTGGCAGAAAAGCTGAATAAAAGCAATAAAAAATATAAGGCCGGCCAGTTTGATGTAGGTGAAAATCAGAACTGGAAGTCCAGACTTTCTATCTGGATAAGAGGGAATTTTTTCATTCCGGACGCCCGTGTCTTCTGGGTAAGGCCTTCCGTAAGATTTTTAGAACAATATTTAAAGGAGCATAAAATCAATATGGTGGTAACTTCCGGCCCACCTCATTCTCTTCACCTGATCGGGCTGAATCTCAAAAAAAAGCTTCCGGATTTAAAATGGATCGCCGATTTCCGTGATCCATGGACCGAGATCTCTTATTACAAACACCTGAAGCTTACTAAAAGATCAGACAGGAAACATCGCCATTTTGAAAGTGAAGTGTTCAGGAATGCGGACATCACCCTGGCAACCAGCTACACCGATGCTGAGAATTTCCGTAAAAACGGAGCCAATGCCGTTTGTATCACGAATGGGTTCGATGAAAGCGACTCAGGTAACAGAAATCCGCAAAACAATAAAACCTCCAGGTTTACATTAAGCTATATCGGCGTTCTGGAACAGCTCAGAAATCCTGTAACCCTATGGAAAACCCTGGATGAGCTGGTAAGAACCAACCCTGATTTTGCGAAAAACTTCGTACTGAAGTTCGCAGGGCGAATCGATGATAGAATTTCAGACGCCATCAAAAATTCAGGGCTTAAAAATCATGTCCTGAACCTGGGCTATCTGTCTCATGATAAGGCCATTGATGAAATGTACTCTTCAGATATGCTGCTGATCACCAATTTTCCCGATGCCTCTTCAAAAGGAATCATCCCCGGAAAAATTTTCGAATATCTGGCTACCGGAAAGCAGATTATCTCATTCGGGCCTGAAGATGCCGATGTTTCAAGTATCTTATCGGAAACAGGTGCAGGAAAGCACTTTAGCTATGATGATTCCGGGGCAGTTAAGAATTTTATTCTTGAAAAGTACTCGCTCTGGAAAAATGGGAATCTTTCTGAAAACGCCCGGGATATCAGTCAATTTTCAAGAGTAAAGCTTACTGAAAAGCTATCGGACATCCTCATCAGATTGTCCACTGATCATTGATCACTCCTGCCAGATAATACTTTCCCTGAAATTGTTCAAACACAAGGCGAAGCGCTTTCCAATCCATTTCGGCATTGGCTTCGGAACCTTTGATATAGTTCTCGGTAAAATCCGCTCCGGGATAGGCTTCTTTCAGATTGTTCAAGGAGTTTCCCTTTCCCTGAAATCCGTTCAGGGTAAGCCTGCCTGTAATAAAATCTTTTGAATAGACCCATCTTTCAAGATATTGGTCAATGGTTGCTTTATAAAGGTCACCGGAACCATCCAGCGCTCCCCAGGTAAAAATGGTTTTGGCCGGCTGATATTTTTCAAATTCAGCTTTGGAAAAGTGTTTGTCTTCTCTGGCATTCACAAAGGCATACATAGAAAACCGGATTCCTTTTTCGGGATGTATAAATCTTGCCAGCTTTTTATAATCCTTATTTTTTAAAACAGTCAAAATCTCCTTATTGATTTGCGTAAGATTCGCTTCCTTATCCGTTCTCTGCTGCTGTTCCGGAACCGAAATGCTGTCGGCCACGGTCTGAAGGTCTGCTGAATCCGTTTTGTTTTCAACAGGTTTGTTTGGAGCTTTTTTACAGGCAATGACGCATATTGCCAGTAATAAAATGAGTACTTTCTTCATATCTGTGGATTTAATTCTAAAATTCACCAAATCCGGTGCCAGAAATATTTGTCATAGATAAGTTCATTCAGCATAGTAAGCTTCTTTTAGCAGTTTTGGGTAAATTTGCAATATGGAAATCTTGGATATTCTCATCATCGGCGGAGGACCGATAGGACTTAACTGTGCCCTTGAGGCTCAGAAACACGGACTGAATTATCTGGTCATAGAAAAAGGAACCATTGCCAATTCATTATACCATTATCCTTTATATATGAGATTTTTTTCGACCGCTGAAAAGCTCGAGATCGGCGGAATCCCATTCATTTCCACAGCCCCGAAACCGGGAAGGCAGGAGGCTCTGGAATATTATCAGGGAATCGCAAGACAGAAAAAACTCAACATCCATCTTTACGAAAGAGTATTAAAGGTATCCAAAAACGGTGGCCTTTTTGAAGTTTCCACTTCAAAAGCCGGGTATTCCGCCAAAAATGTGGTCATCTCAACAGGATTTTACGACATTCCTAACCTGATGAATATTCCCGGAGAAGGGCTTCCCAAAGTAAAACATTACTATACCGAACCTTATCCTTATGCAGGACAAAAAATAGTAGTGGTAGGCTCCAGCAACTCGGCAGTGGACGCGGCTCTCGAGACTTACAGGAAAGGTGCCGAAGTTACCATGATCATCCGCCATCCGGAGATTTCAAAAAGCGTAAAATATTGGGTAAAGCCGGATATTGAAAACAGGATTGCAGAAGGAAGCATTACGGCTCATTTTAATTCGGAAATTCTTGAAATCAGGGAATATTCGGTGGTCTTTAAAGATGGGAACGGGCAGATTTGTGAAATAGAAAATGATTTCGTTCTGGCCATGACCGGGTATCTTCCCGACTTTGAATTTCTAAAGGATTCCGGCATAGAATTGCAGGGCGACTGCTTAAATCCTGCCTACAACCCTGAGACCATGGAAACGAATGTTAAAAACCTTTACCTTGCCGGCGTAGTTTGTGGCGGAAAAGATACTCATCTGTGGTTTATCGAAAACTCAAGAATCCATGCTGAGATGATTGTGAACGATATTCTTTCCAGACAGAATAACTGATCGTCAGAACTCGGCTTTCACTCCAAAAATAAAATTCCTTCCGGCGGCCGGGTTATAATATCTGTTTCCAAAAGCATTGATATCAAAGCCTGCAACATATTCTGTATTGTACAGATTCTGGATCTGGAAATAGGCATTCAGCACCGCTTTTTCAAACTGTACGGGAAATCTGAGCTGCAGGTTTCCAATAAAGCTGGATTCAGACCATACGGAATTAGCGTCGTTCAAAGGGATCTTTGATGTATAAAAATGGGAATAATCCACGGAAAGCTTTTTGAAGAACGTGAAGTTTAACAGGCTGTTTATTGTTGTTGAAGGTACCCCGGTCAGGTCATTACCCGAAAAATCGTCATCATCCTGTTGGTAATTATCAAACCTGAAATTGTAGAAACTGCCTGAAAACCGGAACCTGAACCGACTGAAAAAAGGGTTTTTAAAATTAAAGCTTCTGGATTCCAGGAGCACCTCAACGCCTTTCTGTACAGTACCTCCCTGGTTGACAAAATATTCCTGCCCTGCTTCATTCTGCCTTCTGACAATGGCATTTTTTAATCTGAAGTCAAAATAGCTGCCTTCTATAAAAACAGAATTACCGAATTGTTTTCTTAAGCCGACCTCCTTGTTCCATCCATATTCAGGAGCAAGATCCCGATTAAATTCCTGATCAGAAGAACGGATTTCTTCATTAGTGGGTGCGGAATTTCCTTTTCCTGCCTTCACTCTTACCGAAAAGCCTTTCCCCAGCAGATACGTAACACCGAAATTCGGCAGCCATTGGTTCCGGAAGTTTATCTTTCCATTTTCAACAGCCGGATAAATTCTTTCCCATCTGTAAGCATTGGAATTCAGGCTGATGGAGATATCCGTGAAGAGCTTTCCGCCGTAATCCAGTTTTTGTGAAAGAAAATAGAAGCCCGAACGGTTTTTCAACCTGTCAAAGTTCTGGGGATTTCCTTCAATACCTCCGTTATTGTCATAATTCTTAACCAGAATATTATTGATCCCTCCTTCAAAACCCAGTCTCCATGCCATTGAAACATTATTCCACATTTTTTCATAGTTAAAATGGGTTCTCAGGGCAAGGTTTTTCTCATACCGGTTTTCAAGATTGGTTATGAACGGATTTTCAAAATCTACATAGGACCCCTGTATTAAAACAAAGTGAGTAAGCTCAGGGTTAATACGGACATCATGGGAAATCCCGGCCAGCACCATTTTATTCCGGATCCCTGCCTTTTGCTCTTTTGCCCCGGGGAGTGAAGCTGTGGCAGGGCGTGCCTGCTTCCGGTCCGCTTCCATCTGCTCCAGGGTAAGACCGCCCGGAGTTTCATAATTCAGATCAGAATACAAAAGCATCGCACGTAACGATGCTTTCGTGGTATATTGAAAGTTATCTTTTACAAAGAACAGTTTTCTTTCAACAGCGGATTGCTCCCGGTAAGAATCAGTATGGTAATAGTTTTGAAAAACTTCAAAAAAATGTTTACCCAGCTGTCTTGAGAAATCAAAGCTTTCACTAAAGGTGCCGTAGCTTCCTGCTGCAAGGCTGGCGGACAGATTTTCAGCCTCTCTTGTCTTCAGAAGGATCGTTCCCCCGGTCACTGCTCCATAATCACCACTTTCAGGGTCTTTATATATCTCCATCCTGTTCACCAGTTCCGGAGAAATCACATTAAAATAGGTGTTTCCAGAAGCATCTGAGACAATAAAATCATCCAGATATACTTTTATATTGCGTACCCCGAAAGGAGACCTCAGGGTGCTCCCGCGAAGCGAAATCCGATAGCTTGCCGGTGACCGTTCTTCCATCCTTGCTCCGGCTACCTGATTCACGGATTCCAGCATCCGTTCCGGAGTATTCAGGCTGAGAAGCTCCTCCGAGACCACCGAAACTGATTTGGCAGATTGCATAAAGGGAGCCGGCTTTCTATAGGCATCGATCTTTATTTCAGAGATTAAGGTAACGGTATCTCTCTTTTGTGAAGAGAAAGTTAAGCTGTAAAAGACCAAAAAAAGGAAACTTATTTTCGTCATCAATACAAAACTAATAAAATTCTTTTTTGTACAGCTAAAATAACCTTATTAAGTTCTGTCTTTCCCGTTCAGCATCCATGGAATGATAAAGTAGAATGCAGCTGCGGTAATGGTTGTGATAACACCGGTTGCTATCCATAGATAATCAAAGCCGAATTTTTCCGCAACCATCGTTCCCAGATAAGGAGTAATGATAAATGCCAGCGAAAACGCCATCCCGTTCAGTCCCATATAAGCTCCTTTATTATTCTTCCCCGAGCGTAATGCTGTAATGGTCGACATAAAGGGTAATGTCCAGATCTCACCGATGCACAGCAAAGTCATGGAGACTACCAGGGTAACGATACTGTAGTCAAAAGCCATCATTGCATAAGAGAATCCACAGATGAAGGTTCCTATCAGCATGGTAAAGGCAAGGCTAAAATACTTTTCAGCCATCTGTACAAAGCCCATTTCCATCAGAACGATGATTATACCGCTATACCCCAGAATAAAACCTATGCTTTGCTGGCTGAGATGTGCCGTATCTTTGTAAAAAATGGTCAGGGTGCTGAACAGCTGGAAAAAGCATATGGAAAACAGCACGCAAAAGAAACAGTAAATTAAAAATTTGGTATCGCGATATGGCGAGCCTTCTTTTTTAACGGACAATACTTCTTCTGCCTTTTTTGTTTTTTCTGCAACCCGCTTATTCCGCTTTCCAAAAAACAGAATATACATCACTCCGGCTACCAGAGCACCGAGTGCATTGCTGAAAAACAGGAACTCGTAGGAAATAGCCGATAAGATCCCTCCCAAAGCCGGCCCGATCGAGAATCCGAGATTAACCGCCATTCTGTTTAATGAAAATGCCCGTGTGATATTTTCAGGTTTGGCATATTTTGTAATGGCCACTGAATTGGCAGGACGAAATGCTTCGCTAATGATACTCTGCAACAGAATGATACCTGCCAGTCCTGCTTCTGTTTTAAAAAGCGGGATCAGACAGAATAAAGGCACACTGAGCAGTAAGCTGAGACTTTGTACACGGTATTCTCCTATTTTGTCGGTAATCATACCGCCAAGCCATGAGCCGATCACGGAACCGATCCCGAAAAAACTCAGAATGATCCCTGAATTTTCAATACTGAAATGCAGATGATCCGTCATGTATACTCCTAAGAACGGAAGTACCATAGATCCGGAACGGTTGATGAGCATTACCAGTGCCAGCATCCAGCTTTCCCTGGACAGCCCCTTAAATGAATTGGTATATATATGTAATAGTTTCACTTGTTTTAATTTATTGGTTGATCCATTAAAAAAACAGGGCCTATGAAATAAGCCCTGTCTTTTATATTGATTATAAAATAGATTTTACTCCGGCTTATAAGAGTCTTTTAACGTTACTGTACGATTGAACACCAAATGATTATCCGTAGAATCCTGATCTTTTGTAAAATATCCGATTCTCTGGAACTGAAGGGGCTCACCTACAGCTACATTTTTCAACCCCGGCTCAGCGAATCCCTGAATGGTTTTCATGGATTCAGGATTGATGAAATTTAAGAAATCTACATCTTTCTCTGCATCAGGCTGTTCCACTGTAAACAGTTTATCATAAATCCTAATTTCCACAGGAATCGCATGTTTTGCAGATACCCAGTGTAAGGTACCTTTTACCTTTCTTAAGCTTTCTTCAGTACCACTTCCTGATCTGCTCTTCTCATCATAAGTAGCATAGATAGTGGTAATCTCCCCATTTTCATCCTTTTCTACTCTTTCAGCTTTAATGATATAGGCAGATTTCAGACGGACCTCACCGCCTAATTTTAGTCTGAAGAATTTATTATTGGCCTCTTCTTTAAAATCCTCACGTTCGATATACAATTCTCTGGAGAACGGAACTTCTCTTGTCCCTGCATCTTCCTGCTCCGGATTATTCTCGGTTTCCAGCCATTCTTCCTTATCTTCCGGGTAATTTTCAATCACCAGCTTCACCGGATCTATCACTGTCATCACCCGTTTGGCAACTTTATTCAGATCTTCCCGGACACAAAATTCCAATAGCTGAAGCTCGATAAGATTTTCTCTTTTCGCCACTCCTACTTTTTCAATAAAGTTCCTGATAGAAGCAGGTGTGAAGCCTTTTCGCCTCATTCCTGAAATCGTAGGCATTCTAGGATCATCCCAGCCGGTCACCACTTTTTCGGCGATCAGCCTTTGGAGCTTTCTTTTAGACGTGATCATATAGGAAACATTCATCCTTGCAAATTCTCTCTGCTTCGGAATTACCTTAGAGCTGTCAGATATCTGTTCCAGATACCAGTTATAAAGCGGCCTGTGGTTTTCAAATTCCAGGGAACACAGGGAATGAGATACCTGTTCCAGGTAATCCGACTCACCGTGTGCCCAATCGTATATAGGATAAATCTTCCATGCAGTTCCTGTTCTGTGGTGTGGTCTTTTTAGGATCCTGTACATTACCGGGTCACGCATATTCATATTCGGAGAGGTCATATCGATTTTTGCACGCAGCGACATGGAGCCTTCCTCAAATTCACCGTTTTTCATCCTTTCAAATAAGTCCAGGGATTCTTCCACAGGGCGATTCCTATATGGAGACTCAATTCCCGGCTCGGTAGGATTTTTCCTTTGCTCAGTAATCACTTCGGACGGTTGCTCATCCACATAAGCTTTTCCTTCTCTGATGAGCTGAACCGCCCACTCATAAAGCTGCTGGAAGTAGTCAGATGCATACAATTCCTTATCCCATTTGAAACCGAGCCATTCCACATCTTTTTTGATGGAATCTACAAATTCCTGCTCTTCTTTTTCAGGATTCGTATCATCGAAACGGAGGTTTACGGGAGCATTGTATTTCTCACCCAGGCCAAAGTTGATACAGATCGCTTTCGTGTGACCTATATGCAGGTAACCATTGGGCTCGGGCGGAAAACGGAAACGGATCTGATCTCTTTTCAGACCGTTAGCCAGATCATCTTCTATGATTTGCTCAATAAAATTGAGTGATTTCTTTTCTTCTTCCATTAAAATTAGCTTTTTACTTTATGCAAAAGTTTCACAAAGTTATGGAAAATTTAGAGTATATAAAAGGGGTAATATGTTCATACGGTATCCTGATCTATATGATCTGCGGACATGTGAAAACAGACAAGTTGGCCATTCCCCGGAAATTTATTCCGCTATTGATGAGACTTTTAAATATCTCATTATCAACAAAACAAAAATAGAGGATATAATTTCCACAATTGTTAAAGAAATCCCAGTTTTTCTTAAATTATAAAAAATTGTATTAAAAATATGAAACATAACACACAATGGCATAAAGATTGCTTATTTCCAATGGTAGAGAATTAAACATGGTTAACCAAAATTTTCAAACATGAAAAAGTTTAAGTTAAAGTTTTCCCATTTCCTGGAAAACATTAAGAAAGCGATCTTCGTAGATAACGAAGTGTAATTAGACTTAAGACTTCACTGGGAAAATGACACTATTTCCAGATTACCTTATGCTTTGAAAAGCAAATGTTCCCCTCTCAGATTCAAGTGATTATGAAAATTATTCGTAAATAAGCCTCCTGTGCCCAGGCCTTGAGGCTTTTTATTATTTTTAGTGAAGGTATATTGGGCTATGGCATTCAGTCCGATGTTGCTTTCCAGTGCGGAGGTTATCCACCAGCCAATATGTTGCTCCTCGGCAAGGGAAATCCATTCATCGGAGCCGGAGAAACCTCCTGCCAGGGCTGGCTTTAAAATAATATACTGCGGATTGATAGTTTCTAAAAGTTCCTTTTTCTTATCAGCATCAATAATGCCTATTAGTTCCTCATCAAGTGCAATAGGTGTGGGCGTACTTTCGCATAATTCCGCCATATCATCAGGATTGCCTGCTTTAATGGGCTGTTCAATGGAGTGGATCTGAAGATCCGCAAGTTGCCGTAAAACTGTTTTAGCTTCTTCCTTGCCAAAGCCTCCATTGGCGTCTACCCGTAATTCAAGTATATCTTTTGAAAACTTTTGTCTTAGTTTCCGGAGTATTTCAAATTCGGATTTCCAATCGACACCTATCTTTAATTTGATGCAGTGAAAACCTTTATCCAGCTTATCCTGTATCTGCTCTTCCATATACTTCACATCCCCCATCCAGATAAGCCCGTTGATAATAATGGGAACACCGCCTCGGGTAAATTCGCTGGGAAAGTAAAGGTTGTCTCCATGTTTTAGATTCAATACCGCCTGCTCATACCCGAACCATATGGACGGAAATTCTTTCAGTTCAGCTTTTATAAACCCGGAATCCTGCCAGATATTATCACACAGCCACTGCAACTTTTCTTCATAGTCGGGCCTGTCATCAAAGCTTAAACCTCTGAAAAGGGCACATTCCCCTACCCCCTTTCTTCCATTTTCCGAAATTTCAAGTATAAAGGTTTCTTTTTGATGCAAAACGCCACGAGATGTTCCTCCCGGGCGCTTGAATTGTAATAAATATCTGAAATATTCTGCTTTCATTCTTTTACACTATCAATCCGCATAAATTCTTCCGCCTTTTCCACCATTTCCGTACTTCCGCAGAAAAAAGGAATCCTCTGATGAAGTTCTGTAGGCTCTACTTCCAGGATTCTCCTGAAACCGTCTGTAGCTTTCCCTCCCGCCTGCTCTGCCAGAAACGCCATCGGGTTGCACTCATACAGCAGTCTCAGCTTTCCGTTCGGTGCCTGTGAGTATGACGGATAAATATAAATACCTCCTTTCAGCACATTTCTGTGGAAATCCGCAACCAGTGAACCGATATATCTTGATGTATACGGTCTGTCACCTTCTTCCATCTGGCAGTACTTGATATAATTTTTAACTCCCTGAGGGAATTTGATATAATTTCCTTCATTGATGGAATAAATTTTACCGTTCGCAGGAAATTTCATATTCGGGTGTGAAAGGTAATATGTTCCCAAAGACGGATCCAGGGTAAAGCCATTTACTCCGTTTCCGGTGGTATACACGATCATGGTGGAAGATCCGTAAATCACATATCCCGCTGCAATCTGGTTGATCCCTTTTTGTAAAAAGTCTTCCAATTGTACCGGAGTTCCCGGCTCGGTCACCCGTCTGTAAATGGAGAAAATGGTTCCCACAGAAACGTTTACATCAATATTTGAAGAACCATCCAAAGGGTCAATAAGCACTACATATTTGCTTAAATGTCCGTTTTCACCACATTTGATATCAATAAAATCATCATTCTCCTCCGAGGCAATACCACAAACCACTTCTCTCTGTGATAATGCCGTGATAAAAATCTCATTGGCAAGCACATCCAGTTTCTGTTGTTCCTCACCCTGCACATTCTGACTGCCTACCTTTCCGGTAATATCTGCAATCCCGGCTTTATTTACTTCTCTGTTTACAACCTTTGAAGCCAACCTTATAGCACTTAGAAGACGCGAAAGCTCCCCTGTAGAATATTGAAAGTCTTCCTGTTTATCAATAATAAATTCTCCTAAAGTCTGCAATGATTGATCTGGCATATTTTTACTTTTTTCGATTTCTCCAAATTTCGGAAAATTTATCACATTAGAAAAAAAATTGTCATAAAACACATTACCTGCTGCTTATCAACACTATACAGGTAAATTACTGAAATATAACCGGGTTATCTAATAAAATTAACCACCGATTTATGGTATCCGGAAATGGTTTTCCAGGAAAAACCTCTGCTTCCCAAACCATTCATATGATCTTATCCCATCATTCTGCCAGGCTATTTCATATATCATTGTAAATTTATAATTTTGACGACCGTAAAAAACTCCAATATTTTTTATCTAACAATTTTATTTTTAACAATTTAATGAAAATTTTCAAGTTTGGTGGGGCATCGGTAAAGGATGCCGAAAGTGTGAAAAACGTAGCTATGGTTTTAAAAAGCCAGGGTTTTTCCAAATGTCTGCTGGTTATTTCAGCTATGGGTAAAACAACTAATGAACTGGAAAAAGTTGTAGAACTTTATTTCAAGAAGGATAACTATCAAACTGAAATTGAAAAGATAAAACAGAAACACATCGAAATTGCCAAAGGATTATTTCCTGAAGATCATGCTGTATTCGCCGAGATCAATCTTTTTTTCGATGATATCGACTCTTTTTTAAGAAGAAATAAGTCTCCTAACTATAATTTCGTTTATGACCAGGTCGTAAGCTGCGGGGAAATGATCTCCACTAAAATCGTAAGCGAATACCTCAATGAGATTCAGTTCTTTAATCAATGGCTGGATGCCAGAGATTATGTAAAAACAGATAATTCTTATAGGGAAGGTGTTGTTAACTGGGCTAAAACGGAAGAATTCATTTCCACTTTAAATTCTGAGATCTGCTATGTGACGCAGGGTTTCATAGGTTCAGATGATAATAATTTTACGGTAACTCTAGGCCGGGAAGGTTCTGATTATTCCGCCGCAATTTTCGCTTATTGCTTAAATGCTGAAGCCGTGACCATCTGGAAAGATGTTCCGGGAGTAATGACCGGTGATCCGAGAAAATTTAAGGATGTAACGCTTCTTTCCAATATTTCTTATGAGGAGGCCATTGAAATGGCCTATTACGGTGCCAGCGTAATTCATCCGAAAACATTACAGCCGCTACAACAAAAGAATATTCCTTTTTATGTAAAATCTTTCGTAGATCCAACAAAAGAGGGAACCAAGGTGGGCGCATCAGAAAAAAATCAGCAGGAGGAATCCTACATCCTAAAAGAGAACCAGACATTGCTGAAAATTTCTACAAGGGACTTCTCCTTTATCGCGGAAGATCATATGAGTTTAATTTTCGGATATTTGTCCAAATATAAAATAAAAGTTTCTTTAATGCAGAATTCTGCAATCTCATTAGCTTTATGCCTGGAGGATAAGTTTAATAAAGCAGATGAGCTAAACGATGAGCTTCAGAAAATTTTTAAAACTGAAATCATTAAAAATGTATCTTTATTCACAGTAAGAAATGCGAAGATGGATCATATTGATAAATTTTACCAGGGAAAGAATGTATTATTGGAGCAAATAGCCAAAAATACACTCCAGATGGTAACACAATAGAAACTAATAGCGACTAAGCACACATGAGTTTAATTTCGAAAAACGATCTGATCAAAGCTTCCGGCTTAAGTAAAATAGGGTTTTTGAAGAACCCCGTAGCATCCGCTATCATGAGCCTTGCTAAAATAAATGAAGTAAACAAACTGTATGATAAACTAAAAGATAAGGAAGGAAAAGACTTTTTCGACTCATTTGTGAGAGAGAGGAACTTAAGCTATATCGCTTTTGAAGAGGATCTGGCAAAAATCCCGAAAACAGGACCATTCATTCTTGTTTCCAATCACCCTCTGGGGGCCATTGACGGAATTCTGATGTGTAAGATCCTTACAGAGGTACGTCCGGATTTTAAGGTAATGGGAAATTTTCTCCTGGAAAAAATAAGGCCCATGGAGCCGTATGTGATTTCCGTAAATCCTTTTGAAAGCAGAAAAGAGGTATACAGCAGTTCCTCAGGAATGCGCGAAACGTTAAAACACCTGCAGAACGGGGGCTGTGTAGGGATTTTCCCGGCAGGCGAAGTTTCCAATAAAAATAATCCTTATAGCGAAATTTTAGATAAAGAGTGGGAAAAGCCCGCCCTTAAGCTTATCCGGATGGCCAAGGTTCCGGTGGTTCCCATGTATTTCCATGCCAAAAACAGCCGTCTTTTTTACCAGGTGGCCAAACTCCATCCGAACTTACAGACCCTGATGCTGCCGGCTGAAATGATGAATGAAAGGGAAAAGCCCATCCGTATAAGGATCGGCAGGCCC
This sequence comes from Chryseobacterium gossypii, assembly GCF_041361455.1. Classification (NCBI taxonomy): domain Bacteria; kingdom Pseudomonadati; phylum Bacteroidota; class Flavobacteriia; order Flavobacteriales; family Weeksellaceae; genus Chryseobacterium; species Chryseobacterium gossypii. The sequence continues at coordinate 139,400 of NZ_JBGCUR010000004.1, forward strand.
ATTACCGTAAAGACCATGGATGAAATGGAAACCATTGAAGAGCTGGGAGAGTTTCTGAAGCGTAAGGTGTACATGATGAAGTCTTATTATGAAAAGAGGAAATCTCTTGCCCAGGTTATCAATCTTCAGAATCTATCCGTAAAGTTTCCCCTGCTTAAGGAGGAAAACATCGTTCAGAACATCATTGATGAAACTCCGAAAGAGGATATCCTTAAAGACATCAGCAAGCTGAAAGGAACGGATAAAATGCTTTTCAGCAACGGAAATTACGAGGTATATTTCACCAATTATGAGGAAATACCTTCCATCATGAGGGAAATCGGCCGCCAAAGGGAACTCACGTTCCGTGCAGTAGGTGAAGGGAGCAATCTTCCCTTTGATCTCGATGAATATGACAAGCATTACCATCATCTTTTCCTTTGGGACAATACCGCCGAAAAACTGGTGGGCGCCTACAGAATGGCCCTGGGCAAGGAAGTGATGAAGAGATTCGGTATTAAAGGGTTTTACACCAGTTCCCTATTTGAATTTGAGCAGGACATCCATCCTTTTTTTAAGAAGGTCATTGAAATGGGAAGGGCTTATATCTGCCAGGAATACCAGCAAAAGCCGCTTCCACTTTTTCTTTTATGGAGAGGTATTGTACATGTCTGCCTGAGAAACCCTGATCATAAATTCCTGATGGGTGGTGTAAGTATTTCCAATAAGTTTTCCGAATTTTCAAAATCTCTGATGATCGAATTTATGCGTTCCAATTATTTCGATTCAGCGGTTGCCCAATACATTACCCCTAAAAATGAGTACAAGGTAAAGCTTCGTGACAGGGATAAAAACATATTCTTTGAGGAGATGGAATCCGACCTTAATAAGCTGGATAAGATCATTGATGACCTGGAGCCCGAGCTGAGATTACCGGTTCTGATCAAAAAATACATTAAGCAAAATGCAAAAGTGATTGCCTTCAATGTTGATCCCAACTTCAATGATGCCATCGACGGATTGATGTATATCAGGATCAGCGATCTTCCTGAAAACACCATCAAGCCTGTATTGGAGGAAATGAGCGAGCAGATAAGGAAGGAACAGGAAAATAACACAGCTGAAAATCAGTAGGTTTTTATTTTAATCAGAAAAAAGTGTTGTTAATACTTGCTTCATATGCGAAAACTTACTACTTTTGCAACACTTTAAAACAACGAAGTACAAACTAAATAATGGTTTCTTAGCTCAGTTGGTAGAGCAATGGACTGAAAATCCATGTGTCCCTGGTTCGATTCCTGGAGAAACCACAAGAAATTGGATGATTTCTAACAAAACCCCTCAAATTGTATGATTTGAGGGGTTTTTATTTTGGTTAGTATATCAAAATACGCCATATTCTCTCAAAGTAAAGGTGATCTTTTCGGTGACCCAAGCATTTAGACTTTTTCAGGTAACCGAATTTCTTCGAAAGTTCCATCTTAAGGCTGTTCAATAATTGGTGTAAAGCAAAACAATTTGCAAGCTTCTGCTTATTTACGATTACAGTCAATGGGAGGTGTCAGAATTCTGCCAAATTCAGTTATATAGCTTATAAGACTATGAAAAAGGTAATATGCCGAATTTTGACATCTCTATAAATACTTTTGCAACCACTCAATTGAAGTGCTATAAAGACAAAGGAGAGATCTTGTAGCTAATTATTAAATATATCTTTTCATAGTGAATTAAAAAGAGTATTTTTGCAGAAATTTTAAACTACACATTTAACATACTATGATGAAACAAAATTATTCCTGTCAGCCTTATTGGCTTCCGCATATTACTTTGCGCAACCCTGGCATCTTTACCAAAAACCTGAAAAGTCCAACGGATATTGAATAGAGCTTGTCTTTAAAAACCAATAATACAGAAAGATGAGAATCTTTGCTGGTATTAACCAATAATAATTATTCCAATTTTAATCAGTCATGAATTCAATAAAAAACAACTATAATATTTATCTCGCTATTTTATTATCATTTATGGGGATTTTATATTTTTGTTCAATAGCTAAAGACCCTAGTCTTGGGGATAGTTTAGCCTTTACAGTACAGGGGTATAGAGGATTTGAATTTTCGTCCAATGCAACCAACCATATACTATTTTCTAATTTCTTATCATTGCTACATAAAATATTTCCTTTTATAAATGTACATTTCCTTTTTGTAGGAGTATCTATTTTATCAGGAATATTGACATTATTTTATTTGAATAAATTACTAAATCTGTTAGGTATTTCTCCAAAATCCTCTTTCATATGTGTAATGGTTTTAGGGTTTTCATTTACGTTTTGGAGACAGGCAATAATAACAGAAGTTTATACATTTTATATGTTATTTTCCATTTTGTTTTTACTTAACCTATTTAAGTTTGAACTTGCAACTATTTTTGAGACAAAATTTATATACTCTTTATGCTACATTTTT
>NZ_JBGCUR010000050.1:0-9472 GCF_041361455.1 Chryseobacterium gossypii
CTTATTAGCATCGGACTTTTGCCTGAGCTCGTAAATAAAGGTTAAGTTTTGAGCTCCCAATAGTAAAAAGGGGTAAATGTATGACTGTTGATTAATTATAGTTATTCAATTGATTCGGATTAAATTCAGCTATGTCATAAAAACTAAGAAAAATATAATACGTCGAGTTCTCTCGCTTTGACAAAATATCTTTGCCGCAATTCCACTTAGAAATATTACAAAACACTAAAAATGACAAGGTTTACGCCAACAATTATTAAATACATCTTTTCATAGTGAACTAAAAAGAGTACTTTTGCAAAATTAACATTTTTAACATAATATAATGAAACAAAAATTATTATCGTTGGCCTTATTGGTTTCATCATTTACCTTTGCACAATCCTGGAATCTAGCAGGAAATCCTGGAACAACACCCACAGATAACTTTATCGGGACAACAGATGATAAAGAACTTGTGTTTAAAACAAACAATACCGAGAGAATGAGAATCTTCTCGGGACCCTATGTTAATGGCATTATCATTGGAAATCAAAATGCTGCGGGAACTCCTGCGGGAACGGGATTGGAAATAGTTGCTCCTCAATGTAGCGGCTGTGCTTCTAACTGGGCAAAACAGGGCGATATTGTCATTCGAGGGAGATCTACTCAAAATTTAGAGTTTTTTATGCCCAATAATAATGCTGTTGATCCCAATGTAGATGTAAGTACTCCTAATTCATCAGGAATTACAAGAATTAAATTTACAGATGTTGTCCATAATAATACACTTGTTGTAAATAATATGGGTAAAGTGACTGTTGGAACAGATCAATATGATAATGATCCTAATTTTATTTTCTATGTAAAGAAAGGAATTAAGGCAGAACAGGTAAAAGTTGAAAACCCTGTAACTAATGGCTGGGCGGATTATGTATTCAGAAAAGATTATAAGCTTCGTACCTTAGAGGAAGTGGAAAAACATATCCAAGAAAAAGGGCATTTACCAAATATTCCATCAGCTAAAGAAGTTGAAAAAAATGGAATCAATTTAGGAGAAATGGATGCAAAATTATTGGAAAAGATTGAAGAATTAACGCTGTATTCCATTGAACAAAATAAACAAATACAGGAATTGAAACAACAGGTTCAACAGCTTATAAATGCTAAAAAATAACTACTAATGAAAAAGAAATTACTTTCGATATTTTCCTTGTTGGTAGGTTTCTTCGGTTTTTCCCAGACCGAAGTATATTTTAAATATGACGAAGCCGGAAATCAACGTTACAGAGGAACGAATTTAACAGGCAAAACAACACAGGAACCGGCACCCACGGAATCTAAAATAGTTGCTACAACCCAAGTTCAGCCCGAATCTCAAATGATGGATGAAGCAACTTTCTGGAAACAGATCAGATTGTATCCTGTTCCTGTAAATGATGTTTTGACAATTGACTGGACGGATGAAGTAGACGGACTCATAGAATCTGTTTCACTCTACCAACACAGCACTGTTCACTGGAAATTTCAACAACAGAATATTCCTGATCTGAACAAACAGATCAAAATCAATATGACAGGTTATGAATGGGGTGTTTATGTGTTGAGATTTACCCTAAAAGATGGAAGAGTATTCAGCCGGAATATTACCAAACGATAAACTTTTAGCCAATAATTTACTACAAAACGACAAATATGAAATTATTTTCATCATTTATACTGTCCTTATGTTCAGTATTGGGCTTTTCACAGACCATACTCTACCAGGCAGAAAGCACCTCGCGGACAGTACAAGATCCGCAGTCAGTGATTCTTACTGAGGGTTTTCATGCAAAATCAGATGTTTCCAATCCTTTTGTAGCTAAGATTGGACCTGCAACGGAAAATCCGGGTGGAGGACCAACAGATTCAGGGGCTGGGGTAACCAATCCCTCTGGAACTACAGCTCCGGCAGGAAAGAGTTTTCACGATACTAAGGGAAATATAGAAGTAAACGGAGCTGGACAATTGCAGTTTACTTTGCCTATTGCTTTACCTCCTGGGGTTAAAAATGTAGCACCTCAGGTTAATTTAGTGTATACCAGCGGTTCTTCTAATGGGATTGCAGGATATTCTTGGAATCTTTCCGGGGTTACTACAATATCAAGAGTTGGTAGAAATATTGAAAAAGATGGAGAGATAAAAGGTATTCAACTCGACTACACAGATTATTATAGCTTTAACGGGCAAAGATTGATCTTAAAATCAGGAGAATATGGGAAAGACGGAGCAGAATATGTCACTGAAAAATATTCCAATATTAAAATAAAATCAATTGGAAACAGCAAAAATATCTCAGGGCCAGATTATTGGGAGGTCACTTTTGAAGATGGCTCTCAGGCAAAATATGAAAAAACGTTTTCGACGGGCTTTATGGGGGACACCACCCCAACATTGGAGTATAATATTACAAAATGGAAGAACTCTCAAGGTAATTATATAACATACAACTATGAATCTACAGTTGGTTCCGTAGGCGTTTCCGGAGGAGTCTCCAGAATATCCTCTATTGCCTGGGGAGGAAATGAGCTATTAAATAAGCCGCATTTTAATACAATCGAGTTTACTTATATTGATAGGGACTTAAAAGAACAGTCTTATGTGCAAGGATTAAGGCTTACTCAAGACAAGCTTTTATCAGAAATTAAGGTAAATTCCAATGGCAGCCAATTTAAAAGGTATAAAATAAATTATTTTAAAGATAACAATGGTACAGGGTATCAATTTGCTCAACAAATTACAGAATATAATTCTACTAATGAAGCAGCAAATCCCGTTATTTTTGATTATGAAGCTTCTACACGAGGAACAGGTTGGGTAGAATCAAAAACTTATTCTCTCGAATCAGGATTATTAGGGGATTTTGATGGAGATGGTAAACTAGATGCCTTAGAATATCGGGATCAACAGTTTCGTATTTGTGAAAGTTTTACACCCGGTTTTAATGGGGGGACTTGTGTTAATCCTATATATAAACCTGCAGGTCTTTATATAATTAAAAACGCATTAGATCAGGTACAAGGAGAACTTACTTACGTTGGAACATTAAATGTCACCAAAGAGGAGTTTAAAAAAGCGTTATCTATTTCTTTTAAAAATCCATTGGGAGTTGTAGAGAACAAACAAGGTTTTACTTTTTATAAGCTAATAAATAACACGGTTTCCGGAAAAAAAGATGCTCATTTATTTGTATATTCTATTAATGATGGAAATCAACTGGTACCCGAATACACAAAAATTATTCCTAATTCAGTTTACGATTTTACTACACCGGAATTAGGTCCTATGGAAGAAGGTTTTAGTGTTAAAACTACTCCTTTGAAACTTACAGAAATTGATTTGGATGGCGATGGTATTTCCGAGTTGTTTATGGGATTTAATGATGAGGAACATATAAAGATTAAAAAGCCCGAAGACCCTAATGGCCCAATAAGCCTACCTGAATTTGAAGAAAGTTTCAGCAACAAAAAAAGATATATTGTCATAAATATGGATAATAATGTGAGTGAATCGCAATCCTATTCACATATGTCATTTTATCCCAACGATACCGATGTGCTGGAAACTTATAAGGTTGGCGATTTTGATGGTGACGGAAAAATGGATTTCCTAAGATTCGATAGTGGTAACAGACCATTTATAGTTCAATTTAAAAAAGGAACCAATAATCAGTATTCAGCTGCCGAACGTGGATTTTATCTTAATGATGACAAAATTAAAGGAGTATCTAAAGGAGCAGTTGTAGGAGATTTTAATGGTGATGGAAAAAGTGATTTATTAGTACCTTCTGCCGGAACAACAACAGATTGGTATTTATATCAATCAACAGGAAAATCTTTCGTCGAAGAATTGAAATCTAATTTTGCATTATATAGACAAGAACCATATTTAAATGTTAATGATGATGGTACAGCAACTCTCGAAAGAACCAGTCATCAGGCTTATGATATGGACAGGGATGGGAAAAGTGATTTTGTAACTTTCAACTATCGGAAAGAAAGAGTTAAGATGGGCGGTTCTAATACCCTCTTTAATATTTATTATTATAATACTGTAGATATTAAAATTTCATCTGGAGGAAAAGTGTTTAATAATGATATTCGTTATTCTTTTAATGAAGGGCCTTTAAGTGATAGTGGCGGATTTATGGATAATCCACATACTTATTTTAATGAAAGAACCCGATATGATTTCCAAGAGATTTTAGGTAGCTTTAGAATAAATCAATCTATACATCAGATCATTCTTATTGCACCTCATGCTGATAGAAATAGTCCTGGAGACAGGGTAAGGAAAATAGATTTTTACGATGTTGCCAAAGAGGCACGAATCAATGCAATTACTCAGGGAGAAATAAAAATCGATGTAGAGTACAAAGAGCTGGTTCCAACGATTGATCCCAATTTTTATAGGCCTGTAAAAAAAGAACTATACCCATATATTGAACTGAATAAGGTATATCAGACTTTTGCCGTTTCTCAATTGAGAAGTTTAGGAAGAAAACAGGATTTCAGATATAGAGGTTTTATAAGCCATTTTACAGGAAAAGGGGCAATTGGCTTTCGCCAAACGGCACGTTCGTCATGGTACGCTGATGGATTTGAAAATACCAAAGTTTGGTCTGGAGCAGAGATAGATCCATTAAATGAAGGAGTACCTATAAAAGAATGGTCGATTAGAACTGATGATGAAAGTAAAATATTTCCTATTGATATTTCTGAGAATAATACTCAATTATTGAGTTTCAGTTCTACTACATACCAAACTGATAAAAGATTAAACGGTCAGATAATAACTACTGTTTCGGCAGCTGATAAATCAAAAGTAGTTACTGCTATCATTCCTAAAAGTACAAAAACTAAAGACTTCTTAACAGGAACTCTTACAACAGGAACTCTTACTTATGGAGACTATTATCTTCCGTCGCAAAGTGTTACCAATGTCAATAATGGTTATGCCGTAACGACTTCTTCTTTTGAATATATTCATAATCCATCAGGAATGGACGGGGATTATTATATTGGCCGTCCAAAGACTAAAACAGATATGGTGCAAGCCTATGGAGATACTAAATCAGCAAAGGAAGAATATATTTATGAAAACAATCTTTTAAAAACCTTAAAAACTTGGAACAGGGATAATACAGGTTATTTACAGGAAACCTATAATTATGATGGCTTCGGGAATATTACTCAGAAAACAATCAGCAATAGTGTAGATTCTCAAACTCAAAATACGACAGTTGAGTATGATCCGAAGGGGAGATTTGTTGTAAAGAAAACAGATAATTTAGGTTTAGAAACTAACATCACTTATAATGATCGGGGGCAGATTTTGACTCAAACAGATCCTCTTGGAAATACCCTTACCAATACATATGATGCGTGGGGTAAACTCTTGACTTCTAAAACCAATTTATCAGGAACTACTACCTACGAATATAAGAGAGATGACAACTCAAATATTACAGTTATCCAATATGATCCGGATGGAGATATTACTAAAAAACTCACCAACAAATTAGGACAGGAATATAAAGTATCTACTAAAGCCTTTGGGCAGGGTCAATTTGTTTCCAAAGACACGCAGTATGATATACTAGGTAGAAAAATCAAAGAATCAGAGCCGTATTTCGAAGGGCAATCAGCCAATCAATGGAATCTCATTGCCTATGACGATTCTGTATTCCCTGCTAAAGCAACCGCTACAGCATTCACCGGAAAGCAGATGGAAACTTCTGTTTCCGGCTTAACAACTACGGTGAAAGAACTAAATGGTTATGGTAGGATTACATCCAAAACCACCGATGCCTTAAGAAATGTAGTTTCTTCAACAGATAAAGGAGGTACAATCACATTCTCTTACAATGCTGCCGGAGAGCAAATCAAAGCGCAATATGCAGAAAATATCGTAACAACAAAATATGATTCATGGGGGAGAAAATCAGAATTCAATGATCCATCTAATGGATTGTACAAATATGAGTATAATGGATTCGGACAGCCGAAAAAAATCATTAGTCCGAAAGGAACCAAAGAATATACTTATAATAGTCTGGGACAGTTGATTTCTCAGAAAGAACTTTCCACCACTGATGGCGGAGAAGCCACCAATAAAATGATCACCTTCACCTATGATGATAAGGGCAGGGTCATTTCAAAAGGTGGGACATCCAAAGGAAAAGCTTACAGTTCAAGTGTGTCTTATGATACACAAGGAAGATTATTATCTTCCTCAGAAAGTAGTAATGGAAAATATTTTATCCAAAAAGGAATTACTTACGATGATAAAGCAAGGGTAATTTCTTACGAAAAACAATTATATTCTTCGGGAGTTCTAACCAAGGTACAGGTGGAAAATGTTTACAGCGCATGGAACGGAGAGCTGTATCAGGTTAAAGATAAAACTTCTGGAAAGGTACTGTGGACACTTCTGGAAACCAATGCCAAAGGTCAGGTATTGAAAGCTAATCTTGGAAAATCCAGAATTTTCAACAGCTATGACAGTAATGGCTTATTAACGGGTATTGACCATCAGCATTGGATGCAGCTGCAGGGAACTCCAAGCATCCTTCAGATCAATTATTCATTTGATGCTGTTAAAAATGAGCTGAAAAGCAGAAATACGTTAGGGGATTTCAATATCTTGGAAACTTTTGATTACGATGATAATAACAGGTTGATAAGCTGGACTAATCCTAGAACTGGACAGGTTTCACAAAATATCTACGACATTAAAGGTAGAATCATCGAGAATGACCAGGTGGGAACCATGAAGTATGAAAACTCTGCCAAGATTTACCAGCCGACAGGAATGACCCTGAATGCTGCAGGAACCCAAAACTACAACAATGATCTCATCCAAAGCATTATTTATAACGAAAATAATGATCCGGTATTCATCGATGGAATGAAAGGAGATGTAGCCTTCCAGTATGGCTTAACCAGCATGAGGCAGAGAGTTACCTATGGCGGTAACTTCAGCACTGATGGCGACGGTAAATTCACCAAGTTTTACAGTGAAGACGGAAGCTTTGAAGTGTTGAAAGACAATATTACCGGAAAAGAGAAGCATATTTTATACATCGGGGGAACACCTTACGAGTCAAATATTGTCTATATAAAAAACTTTGATGAAAGCAACGGTTCTTATAAATTTTTGCACAAAGATTATATCGGTAGTATCTTGGCCATCAGCGATGAAGCAGGAAACAAATTGGAGCAGAGGCATTTTGATGCCTGGGGTAACTTTACTCATCTTCAGATAGGAAACGGAGCCATCATTACGGATAAAAATATTATTGATAATGCTTCGTTATTATTAGACAGAGGATATACAAGCCACGAGCATTTTGCAGAAGTAGGAATCATCCACATGAATGGTAGATTGTACGATCCATTACTCAGAAGGTTCTTAAATGCAGATGAAAACATACAGGATCCTTACAATACCCAGAATTATAATAAGTATGGGTATGTAATGAATAATCCGTTGATGTATAATGATCCTAGTGGGGAGTTTGGTTTTGTAGCTGGATTTTTCTTAACTTATATTGCTCCGGTGATTTGGGGAGCTATTGTAGGAACAGCAATAAGTGTCGGAATATACGCCGTTCAGGCAATCATAAATAATAACTGGTCGTGGAATGGTTTTGGAAAAGCTGTTTTGATGGGTGCTGTCACCGGAGCAGCTTCGGGAGCAGCGGGGCTGGTCTTTAGCGCAGGAGGTTTTTGGGGAACAGTTGCAAATGGTGCACTGGCAGGAGCTGGAAGTGGCGGTGCCGCTTCATTAATTAATGGAGATAATTTTCTAGAAGGTGTAATAAAAGGCGCTGTAATTGGCGGTGCTGTGGCTGGTGTTAGTTGGGTAGTTTCAAAAACAGTAGCGTATTACAGATCAAAGACTCCAAATGCAATAACATCTACTGAATTAAAAAATGCTGGATATGATGTTTCTGATACAGGAGATTTTAATGATTATTATACAACAGACCAACAAGTTCAAAATGATTTTAATAAAACAACAGGAGATTATCAAGCCTCAGTAGATAATATTAATACTGAATATAAAGTTGCAACAAGTCAAAATCTTCCTAGCGGATATAGTCTTACTGATAGACATCAGATATGGACGGATAATCCAAAAGAATTAGGTCATGTTTTAGGGCTTACAAAAAATGCAAATAAAAATTGGTGGGAATTTTTAACAAAAGGAGAAAAGTCTACAATACTCATTGCTCCAAATCTTGGATTGAAAAGTGATTATGTGAAGCAAGCTGTTTTCGGGCATGAATATATTCACGCATACCATAGGTATATTGGTTTAATGGCAAAATATGGAAGTAAGTATTCAGATTATACAGAATCTTCTGCCTATCATTTTACAATTAATTCACTAAAGGCTCATGGCCAGGATTTTTCAAGTTATTTGTATGGTTTTTATAACTATGGAGGAAAATTTCCAGGGATTTTTAATTGGACAGACGCAATCAAGAATATAGTTAATTTTAAAAAATAAGTAATGAAATATTTTATATGTATATTTTTTGTTCTTTTATTAAATTGTAAACAAGAGGAAAACAAATTAAATGAAAATGATATTATAAGTATTGTTCATCAAAGTAATAATATTGTTAATAACATTACGGATAATTATTATATTCTTGATAATAGATTTAAGAATCCCGGAAAGCATAGTTTGGAAATGACTTCTAATGATATTACTATAATTAAGAAAAAAATTATTGAAGAGGATATTGACAAATTAGATAATAATTTACAATTTGTTAAATCATGCAAAAGAGCTTGTTTATCGGAAATTACCATAAAGTATAAATCAGGCAAGATACAGCATTTTATTTTTGATAACTATCTATATAAATCTCGAATCAATGATAAAGCTTACAAAAAGATTGCAGATCTTGAAGAGATTATATCAGAAATTATCATGAAAAAGAAAATTGATCCTGAATCTATTAATGTGCAGATTTAATGACCGTCCGTGACTACAAGCTAAAAAAGTGTATTCGTAAAATAACAAAAGCCAACTCAACGAGTTGGCTTTTGTTATTTCTATCCTGTCAATTACCTTACATCTAATTGTATGAAAACTAATGTTAAATAAGAAATCAATATAACCAGAATTATATTTATCAAAATAAAAATTATTTCTTTTAAAAATATTTTTCTTGTAATATATGCTAAATTAATGGCAAGTAAAAGACCTATTGATATTCCAGAATATAAAAGCAAATTATTTTCATATCCTCCATTAATGTGGGTGTAGCAAACAATTATAGTATAAATCCAAATTATAAAATTAGTTAAGGATAATATATATATCTTCATTATTTCTTCTCTTCTTTCTTGTTTAACTCATTAACTACTGCATTATAAGCGTTATATCTGAACTTGCAACTATTTTTGAGACAAAATTTATATACTCTTTATGCTAC
>NZ_JBGCUR010000051.1:0-9380 GCF_041361455.1 Chryseobacterium gossypii
TACTCTTAAAGTTAAAGAGTATAAGAATCGTGTCCTAACAAAGTTAGCAACTCCAAACTTTTAATGTAACGGTAGATTATTTAATCGGGGAAGGTGAGATTTCTTCTTACGATAAAGAAGTGATAAAACGTATTGAAGATATCGACAAGCTTGATCCTGCAACCAAAGAACACTTGTTCTTTCTCGTGGATAATATTATCCAAAATTTTAAAACTAAACAGGCTTTCGCTAAATAAAAAACGTCCGCTCAATTGAGCGGACGTTTTTGTTATAAGCATAAAAATTGAAATCTTTTTAAGGAATAATAACTATTATATTTAATTATTGTTGAATCATTTAAAGTATATTCGTTCGGTGATTCAATACCTTTCTGCACTAAATCACTTACAGGAAAAACCTTAAAATTATACTTCCTATTTAAAACTATTTTTTTACAAGTAGATTGTTTATTAAATGGTGGTTTAAAAACCTCAATTATGTCATTATTATCCGCAATTAGAATATATACTTTGTCATTTTCATGTATTTTCGTAATACTACGTTCAATACGGAAAGGTTTAGAGCTAAACATTTTTTTTGTTTGACATCCACAACTAATAACTGCAATAATTATTAAAAAAAACAAATTTTTCATTTTACTTCCTTAATCGCTTATCATTAACATTAACTTTGTATAGAGATTTTTCTTGTACTTTCCCATGAATATTGGTTTTCTTTGCAACACCTTCCCAATATCTATTAACGCTCATCCCAACTACATCAAAATTTTGTCTTACTTTAATCACAATGTTATCTTGGGGCATCATTGCTCTTGTAGCATCATGTGCTTTTTGATATACAGGGCTTGGATTTGATTTTGTATCTATAGCAATATCACTTTTAGTTCTCAAAGATTCTTGCGTGATAAGTACATTTTCAACAACCTCATGTGTCATGCCTGTTCCCGATTTAGTTCCTATAAAACTTTCTGCATTACCTAATACTTCAGGATTAGTGTATTGGGTTCCTGTACTAATCCCTGTGGCTGAATCATAATTTGCTCCTCCGAAAGATCCTCCTGGTATTAATCCTCCATCTGGGGCTATATTTTTACTTTCAGCATAAATCCTCGAATCAATATTTTCGTTTTTAATACCATCATATAAAACCTTATCTGTTGCAGATAGTTTATTATAATCACCTTTGCTCAAATTAGCTGTATCTAGTTTACCGTTAGAATCCATTGTCATTGATAATTTACTATTTGCATTCAATTGCTGAAGAGCTTTATCTGCTAAATTTCCTAAAATATGGATATTATCAACTTGCATTCCGTCAGGGTCAATAAACCTAATCGGATTGTTCACAGCGTAATTATAGGTAGAATGTCTGCGATATTGTTCCGACAGTGGATCTACATTCTACTAACTCTACTCAACAAATTGCTCGCGCGAGGACAAAATATTTCAAAAAACGCCTACTTCTCAGCCCCGCATCGGAACTTTTCCAAACTTGATTATCAAGGCTTTCCCAAAGTTAAAAATTTATTCATTTGAAAAAATAAATTCCGCCAACTTTTTATTTCAATTGAAAAAATAAGTTCCATTTTTCCTGGTGTCGTTGTTGTTGTAAAATGTTAAAATGTGGGTAAAATGGTGGAAGGGTTCAGCGTTGGCTTTATCCACATTTTAATATTTTTAGTTCTATTATTCCAAAAATTTCTTTCGGAGTTGTTCAGAGCATGGGCGCATTTTCTCCTGTTCCGGGCGGGAGGTGTTGGCAAAAGGTATTTTTGGGTGAGGGAAAGGTTCGGGGAAGGTGTCGGCTAAAAGCGGTGGAAGCGGAGTTTTTTGTAAAAAACGGAGCGTAGGAAAGCATTTTGCATAATCCCAAATTATAGGCAAAAATGGTGCTGGTTTGCCAGTAGCGAAGTGGAAGGCAACGTTTTGCGTGGGCAATTGCGTATAATTTTGATTATGTTACTTGCTGCGGCATTAAAGCGTGGGAAAAGCGTTGGAAAAGCTTCGGGGAAAATGTCTTTTTTTGCTTTGGGGGCGGGATATTTAACCAAAATGCAAGCGTTGGGACGAAGTTCGTCTTCCATTTTTTTATCTTCTTGGATGGTAAAGATTTACGGCATTCTGCAATAGTTCTAAATCGGTTTGTTTATACTCTTCTGTGCTTGAACTTCTGCGGTGTCCGATAAATATTTGTACAACTCTTACATCGTTTCCGGATTTCAGTAAATTGGCGATGACACTTTGACGGATTTTCAAAGGTTGGATTCTTTCCTGTTCCGGTTTATCTTCATTGATTAAACGGCTTATTCCGTGAGGATTTAAACAAGTTCCATATTTCGATAATACAAAGTGTTCGCTTTCTTTTTTCGTGTGTTTTAAAAGCTGTTTCCGTTCTTCCAAATATTTCTGAAAAAGTATAATCTGGTTGGCTTTTAACGGTAATTTTCTTGCATTGGTTTTTCCGCCTTTTCCGATTTGGATTTCTGCGGTTTCAAGATTAATATCTTCTAATTTCAGTGATGCGATTTCATTCACTAAAAGTGCCTGATTAATGAGCAAACTTATGATTACTAAATTTCTTGTTTTTACCTTTTTATCTTTTGGATTATGGTTTTCTAAAATCTTTTCCAATTCTTCTTTGCTGTATAATTTTTCCGTTGCAATGCTTCTGTTTACTTTGTCTTTCAGATTTAATTTTAAACAAGGATGATCTCTTCTCTGTCCTGTTTCTTGTAAATATTTGTAGTAGATTTTGATTGCAAAAAGATTATTTCTTAAGGTTTTAGGATTGAGATTTTGTTTCCGTAAATATTCTATGTATTGCAGTATTTCCTTTAGTGTAGCGGTTTTTGCTTTCCTGTTCTGATAGTCTGTAAATCTTTTTATTAATGTTTTTAATCCTTTGGTTTTATAGTTTTCTTGTAGATAATTTTCTAAAGTTTTCATCCATATTCTTTTAAATTTTTGAGTTGGTTTTTATTGATATGTGTGTATATTTCCGTTGTTTCTAATTGGCTGTGTCCTAAAAAATCTCTGACTTTTTCAAGCTCCATTCCGTTTTCTAATAAGTGTGTTGCAATACTGTGTCGTAAACTATGGATTGATATTTTTTTTATTCGTTCTTCAGGAACTTTTATTTTCTTCAGTAAGCTTTTCAAAGTACTGTTATAAGTCCATTCCTGCATTCTGTCGCCTTTTGCATTAGATATTAGATGTTGATTAATTGGCTGCCGAACTTCGGCTTCAGTTGAAAAAATAAATTCTTCAAAATCTTTTCTTACTTTTTGGGTAAATGGAACTATTCGCCTTTTGCTGTTTTTTCCTTTTGGAACGATTAATAAATTTTCTTTCAGATATAGATCTTCTTTATTTACGGCAACTAGTTCTGCAACTCTTAATCCACAACCGTAACTTAAATTTAAAATAACTTTTTCTTTGAGTTCTGCGATTTCGTAAAGGTTTTTTATTTCTTCCTGTGTTACGATTTCTCTTACAAAATCATTCTCGTAATTCTTGGGATAACTGATATTAATTTGTAAAAGATTTGGAAGTTTTCTTAGTTCAAAAAGCATTTCGTAAAAACATTCTATTGCTCTTATAAAATGTAATATTGAGTTAGGTTTCAGCGTTTTTCCTTTCTTGATTTTATTAGGCCTTTGCTTTAAAAATTCATAGTATTTTAAAACATCTTTTTCCTTAATTTCTTTATAATTCTTGTCTGCAAATTCTAAAAATTCTCTTACATCATTGTATCTTTTTCTCGCAGTTTCTTCGATATATCCCTTTATTAATAAGTAATTGTAATAATCTTTCAGTATTTCATCAATCATAGTTTATAGGTTTATGATGCTTTTGTTCATTGTCCTTTTTTATTATTTTTAAAGGTATTCACGAACCACTACGTTAGGTTTGCTTACTCAATATTTTAAATTTTGGAACGCTAACTTTTATTTTCTCTGTAAACTCCTTATTCATCAATGCTTTTTATATCATAGATATATTTTTTAGTGTTCCTTTTGTGTTCCGTAGCGTTTCACACGCTTTCATTTACTATTGTACTTAGCTTTTTATTCTTGGGTTTTGAAGGTGCTATTTGCTCTTGTTTTAGTCCTTGGATTTGTAGCATTAAAAAGTCTTTGATTTCGGTTCTTAGTTTCTGATAATTATCCCAATAACTAATTTTATAACGTATTCCTTTGTTGGCAAAACCTCCGACTTGTTTGATGTAATCAAGTTCTACAAGTGTTTGTACATAGCGGAACATCTGTGTTTTACTGATATTAAATTCTTGTCTTATTTCTCTTAAAACAAAATCTTGCTTTTCATTTTTTACATATTTCTTTAATCTTTCGTAGAACTGTCTTAAACTTCCGTCTAATTCATCTACTTTCAGTACAATACTTTCAAACAAAACCTCTGTAGCCTGTTCTATATCTTCGATTTCTGTAATTAATTGATTGTCTTTTGTGAGTTTTCTCTGATGCTGATTTAAAAATGTAACTTGTTTTATTACTGCTTGATACATTTCGTTTAATCGTCTTATTTTATGCACCTTTTCGGGAAGATTGAGTTTGGTTGCATAAGGATTTATAACCTCATAGTATTTTAGATTTCTAACTAATTTCTGTATAAAACCTATTGCTTTTTGTTGTTCGTTTGGATCTATTTCTCCAGCATTTCTGCGGTTCTGGTAATTAATAATTCTCTGTGTCTGTTCTTTGCTTTCATCGACGGCAACTAAAAAACTTCTACTCATATTATCTTCGTAGGTTTCGCCTTTGGTGGTTGCAGATAAAGAACTAAATTGACCTTTTACGATTTTATGGGAAGATTTGTTATTTCCTTTTTTATCCTTGATGGTTACGCTGCTTCTTAATACCTGGTTGGAAATAAATTCCCTCAATGCGTAAAGTGCGTCTTCTTTCAGTCCGTCTAAATCTTCTATAATGATGATCTTCCGGTACAGGTCAAACTCGCCCCAATTGTATAAACTCGATTCTGTAATTCTTGTAAATCTCAGTACGTCTTCTTGTGGCATTAAGTCCGCAATTCTGCTTATAATATGCGTCTTTCCGCTTCCCGAACTTCCCTGTACTAATGCGTGTAATGGATTTTTATTTAGATAACTAATGATGATTAAAAACAAAAGCATTCTGCTGTTTTCTTCGCCGATTATTCCGGATTTTTCGATTAATTGATTTAAGGATTTTAACAGGTCTTTTTGCCCGAGAAAATCGATTGGATTTAGTGTTTCGTTTTTGGTGTTTGGTGTTTGGGTTTCTCTTGGCTCTTGGTTCTTCTGTCTTGGTTCTATTTCTTCAGTTGAAAGAAAAATATCTTTCCGTTTCTTCAGTAATTCCAAAAATAGTTTTTCATCGTGCAATTGCAACGTTTCATTTACATCATTATTCGGAAGTTCCACGCTACTAATTTTCACATTGGTAAATTGTTCCATTAGTACATTGGTATATTTTTCTACGGCTGTTTTTCCTGCTTCGTCTTGGTCAAAACAAAAAATGATTTCCTCCAACTGCTTTAATTCTTTGATTGCATTTAGGATTTCTTCATTCAGCCCGTTTGTTCCGAAGCAACTGATTAAACTGTAGTTTTCCCTTATCTGGGGTATTTGCAAAAGACTTGCACAATCTATTATTGCTTCGGTTAAGATGAGTTTTTTAGTATCCTTTTTTGGATATCCTGGATAAATGCCTTTTCTGTCTTTCAGATAATAATGTTTGTGTTTATCATCATTGAGAGTACTTCTAAAATATAATCCGGTTACTTCATTCTCTCTATTTCTTAAAGCAAAACAGATAGACCATTTTCCAAAAACTCCGTAAGCTTTTTCTCCAGTTCTTCCGGTAATGCCTTTATCTATCAACAATCCGCAGGCTATTGCCTGTTTTATTAATTGCTCGTCACGCCGTGACCCGTGGTGGAACTGCCCCGAGTTATAGCCAACTTCGATTTTTGTATAATCCAACCCCCTTTTCTGTAGATAATCTTTTGCCGGCTTGGAGTTATTAATTGCATTTCTAAAATACTGGAACATATTTGTTAAGAACTGCTCTCTCGTTAAATCCTTTTGGTAGCGGTCTTTTCTATTGGGTTCTGTATGTCCTAAAATTTCTACTGCTTTTTTGATGGCTTCGTGTTTCGTGCAGTTTTCTTTGTGTAAAATAAAATCTATCACATCCATACTTTTGCCGTGGGTTTTGCAGTTGGAACTAAAGCAATATGCGGTTTGTGTTTTGTAATACACTTGCATACTTGGCGTTTTGTCTTCGTGGAACGGACAACAGATTCTGTTGGTCTTATCCGCTTTTAAACCGTAATAATGCAGAACATTTGCAATCGTGAGCAGGGATTTTATTTCAGAGATTTCCATAGGAAAAAAATATTTAAAATTTTTTCTGTGTTATTATTAGATACAAAAGTATCTTTTTGTTTTCAATTTGCCAAATCTTATTGGATTTTTTTGTATCCTTTTATTTCATATTTTTGTTACTATAATTGATTATTAAGAACTTTTATATCTTTTTAGAGATGAATATAGGAAGTGTAATTACTGCTTTGAGGGATAAAAACAATTTCTCTCAAAGTGATTTAGCAGATAAGAGTGGAGTGTCTCGTGTAATGATAGGAAAGTATGAACGGGGGGAAGCAATTCCTTCAATTGATGCTGCTAAAAAAATTGCCGATGCTCTTGGGGTATCTTTAGATTATTTAGTGGGCGAGACTTCACAGGTCTCTTTTGATAAAAGAACGGTAGATCGAATTAAGGATTTGGAACAGCTCGAAGAAAGCAAAAAACAAACCCTTTATGATCTTATTGATACTTATATCAGGGATTTTAAAACCAGAAAAACCTTTTCTAATATATAGATATATAGACTATGAAAAATATTGTATTGATCTTTTCCTTAATTGTTACTTCTTTTTTATCGGCGCAAGAACTTCTACCGCCGCCACCGCCAGCAACTCCTACGGCAGAAAATAAAATCCTTATTGATGAGCTTATCAAAGTAACAGAATTTAAAAATTATTTCACCGATTATTGTAATAAAAAAGTAGAACAGGCGGCTAAAGAAAACAATTGGGATGATAAGAAAAAACAAGAGATTATTAATAGTATAAATTTCAAATATTTTGTAGGATCAATTTATAATGCTTTTGCCTCTGAAAATAAGGAAACTTTAAATAATGCAATTGCATTATTTAAAGATATAAACAATAAAAAAAGTGATAGTTTCTTAAAATTTGTTCCTATAAATCCTATGATACAGTATAACTTTGAAGGTTTTGTAAGAAGTTTATTGCAAGGAAAATACATATTAACACAATAAAAAAGTCACCGATTTGGTGACTTTTTTTGTTCATTAGTACTTCCATTTATTCTATAGCAATATCGTCAAGACTAAAAATAATGAAAAAACAGAGGATATATTGGATTATATTTTCGTTTACATCATAAACTAAAAGTCTGTACTGTTTTTTGGAAGAAAAAATTTTCGGCATATAACATTCTAAAATTAAATTTCCATTGCTATAGAAGCTATAGTTAGGATTGAAGTTTAGAGCTTTAGATTTATAAGATATTGTTTTTTTACTTATGCTAAAAGTGTTATTATTTACCAACTTAATTTCTGGATTAAGGTCTGAAAATGTAATTTTCAATTTTCGATAAAACAATACTTGTGTTAATTTAGATGTTAGTACTAATTTTTTGTCAATAAACATATTTGAAGTAAATACGAAACCTCCAAATTTTCTTTCGATAAAAATTTCTTTTCCATCTATGTAAAGAAGAAAATCTCCTTTATTTATCATTTCAAAAAAATATTCTGTCATATTATTTGATTCCCGCCTTTATGTTAAGATCAACTCCAAGTAGAGCTTTAACACCTACTCCAAAGCTAACACATCCTCCGCAAGTTGATTTTACTGAACCCGTTAGGTTTCCTCCTTTCATTAGGCTATTTTGACCAAATCCATTTCCTTTTTTATAGAAACCTATTTGGCCTATTCCTGTTGTTTTTGCTGTTTCACTATTATATCCAAAAGGATTATTATTGCTTTTTTCAGTCCAAGAATGTTCAACCCCTGCTGTAGCACTTATAGGAGTACCTTTAAAACCAGCTCCTATAGAAGCACTACTTTTAAATTTTGTACTTCCTGCTTCATTTAGCCATCCTCCTGTTGAGTTACTTGGATTGATTAAATCTAAGTTGAAGCCAGCTACATCAAATGAAACCACATTTATATCTGCATTTCCGACAGGAGCTTTTATACCTGCTTGAACTCCTAAAGATGTTTTACCTTCTATCTCTAAAACTAAATTATCAGAAATAAAATTTCTTATTTTAATGCTTAGAGGCTCTGTTCCAGCCATATCTGGTGCAATATGACTTGTTCCATTTTGTATCCATTCTCGATTTTCACCAAAAAGAACATATCCAGATCCATTGGTTGCATCACTACCATATGCATTAGGAGCGTGATGAATGGCATCTGATCCCCAAAATTTTTGTGCTTGTGCTTGATTTGTAACTCTACTATCCCAAAAAACATTACCCCCAACTTGAACCCAATCCAATGGAGCACGTCCATCTGGATCAGTATACTTCACTGGATTATTAAATGAATAATTGTACGGTGACCAACTCGGAAACTTCTCCGCCAGCGGGTCTACAACACCCCATCTTCCAATATCCGGCATATAGAACCTTGCTCCATAGTCATACATTCCAGATTCTGTTTGCAGTTCCTTGCCGTTGTACTTATACTGATAAGAAGGATTTCCTGCCAACCCATTATATCCGTCATGTTTTAATCCAAACGGATAATAATTGTTTTCTTCAATCATCTGTATTCCTGTACCATTATTCATATAGCTTAAACGTACATTTCCTAAGTGGTCTGTGTAATTGTAAATATACTTATTATTTTCAAAATTATAATATCCTTCTGCTGTAGGTACAAATTTTAATACCATTGGAACCCTGTCTGATGCTCCCTGACCTTCATATTGAAAGCTATCCAGATAATTGGTTATGGTAAAAGCCTCCGAATTGTTTTTCGCTATGCCGTATGAATAAGTTTTGCTTAGCTTTGTTCCATCTGCTCTATACAAATATTGAGTAGTGATATTTTTAATCTGCTCTAATCCTGAAAATATGTCCCTTACAATATAAGTCTGGTCAAATGTAATTTTTTTAGGAAGATTAAGATAATTATAGTCAATGCCCAAGATTCCCTTATCCTTATGGCTGATCATATTTCCATTATTATCATAAGAAATAGTATTTCCTGATACATCGGGATAGCCGGCATAATTCTGACTGGCATCAGTAACGGTGTTCAGGCGGTTTCCAGTATATG
>NZ_JBGCUR010000052.1:0-8798 GCF_041361455.1 Chryseobacterium gossypii
GGGAAGAGGCCTGGGAAAGGTATTTCTCAGGACAGAACCATGACTTTCTCTCGGCTGCGGTAGCCACCCGGGAAGGAGGATTCCTATTGGCAGGAACCTCCTTTTCAGGAAAGGGACTGGATTGGGATTTTTAATCATATAATTTAAGGAAGCTTAACGGAAAGCCCATACACTTACTGACCTTGGGTTCACTAAAAAAGTACCTTTACCGTTCTCATCCAATGTTATCTCTTCAGATCTCAGCTGTAAAAAATCGTAGAGCCTGGCATGGGCAAACTCTTTTCCCAGTTCAATCTCTTTATAGCCCTCTTCATTATTGGAAACAATGGTTACACATCCGCGGTGTTCCTGATCTCCTTTCCTGACCCAGGCAATACAATTGGGATGATCAAAATAGTTTATCTGCTCGCCATAGGCAAACTGCTTTCTGGCTTCCAGCAGCTTAGGCAGAACCTCAACTTTGGGCATCACTACCTCTACTTCCTTTCCATCCCTGGTCTCAGTATACTCCGCGCCGAAAAGATCGGGATAGAAGATGCACGGATAGGCAGTTTCAGACATCAGAATAATAGCATAGGCAATGGGCTTGAACCAATCCTTGACTGCAGATTCCAATGCCTGAAACTTCTGAGTGTCATGGTTTTCCACAAAGGAAACAGAAGATACCGGATTCCATTCCAGGAAAGTGTCTTTTAAAATTGTGCTAAGGTCATAGTTTTTCCCTTCCTTGGATGCTACAAAAAAATTATAGTGAAGAGGGACATCAAAGGAGGAAATGACATCATTCATCTTTTCCGAAAAATCAGATATTTTTTCTACCTTATCTTTCCAGAATTCTCCCATAATAAAGCAATCCTTCACTTCTGCCTTAATGAAGCCGATCCAGTCTTTTAAAAAATCAGCGGAAATATGCTTCAGCGCGTCCAGCCGGAGCCCATCTATATGAGTGGTTTCAATATACCATTTGATCCAGTCTTTCATTTCCTGGACTACGTGCGGATTCCGGTATTCCACATCTGCCCCCATCAGATAATCGTAGTTGGCAAACTGATGGCTCACCGAAGGGTTCCAGTCCTCTCCGTAATCATTGTGGATCTTAAAGATCCCCTTCACTTCCTGGTCCCCTTTTTTGATGATATCTATTCCGCTGAAACATTGATGGTCCCATATGAAACCTGAATATTTGCCGTTTCTGCCCGGGAAGGTAAATCTGGTGGAAGCCGTTGCTGTGAATGGCTCGCTGATGATCTTATTACGATCTTCCTCCTCTACCTGATGTACCATGATTTCTTCATCTTCATCCCCTCCCATTCTGTGGTTCAGGACAATATCTGCATATACGGATATTCCCAGCTCATGAGCCTTCTCAATAGCTTTCAAATAATCATCCCGGAAACCATACCTTGTAGCAACGGAGCCTTTCTGGTCAAATTCTCCCAAGTCATAAAGGTCATATACATCATATCCTCTGCCTTTAGCACCCATCGCGCATTTTGTGGCCGGAGGAAGCCAGACCGCGGTGATGCCGAGGTCTTTTAAATATTCTGATTTTTCTATAAATTCATTCCAGAGATCACCCGGGTGATACCAGTGAAAGAATTGGATAATTACGCCGTTCATAGTTTATTATTTATATCGGTAGTTTATTTTTTCATGTGGATACGGGGTTTTATCGGACCTAAGATCTTTTTTGAAAAAATTTCCAAGTTTTTCATAAAACTTATGCAGCTGATCGATTTCCTCTTCGGTCAGATCTTCAATATCCACTATACGGTTGTTTGCATGCTTATAAGCGGCAACCAGTTCGTTAAGCTTTATCTGTATGGCTTTTGAATCCTTATTCTGGGCTTTTTGAATAAGAAAGACCATTAAAAAAGTCACAATTGTTGTTCCTGTATTGATGATCATCTGCCAGGTTTCCGAAAAGCGGAAAAAAGGCCCTGTAGCAGCCCAGATCACGACAAGTAAACTTGCTGTCATAAATGCCCCTGCACTGCCGGCAAAGCTCGCCGCCCAGTTGGCAAACCTCTCGAAAAGATTTTTTCTCATAACTAACTTCTGGTTTATTTAAAGTTAACCATACAGATCGCTCTATATGGTTAACCAAGCACATTAATCTGTTTATTGATCTTAAAAGAAAATTTTATGGTCCTTGATCCTTACGATTTTATCTTTTTCCATGGTTTTTATTACCCGTATCGCTGTTTCCACACAAAGTCCCGTAAGGCTGGCAAGCTGCTGTCTGGTAAAAGGTATCTTAAAAGAAAACGGAGCCTGTTCCTTTTGAGAGTTCTTAAGGTAGACCATTATTCCCATGAGCCGGTCTTTAGGCCTTTGAGAAGAGTTTTTCTGTAACATAACGTACTGATAATACAGGCAATCTGATAATCCCTTGCATACGTTAAAATACAGATGCGGATATGATCTCAGCAGGTTCAGAAAACGGCTCTTCGACAGTCTTAAGACTGTACATCTGGTGAGGGCAACAGCATCTATGGGATAAGGCTTATTGGAAAAAAGCATGGCTTCTCCAAAACTCTGGCCTTCAAATAAAATACTCTGAATGAATTCTTTCCCGTCTTTATTATAATTGTTCAGCTTTACCTTTCCTTTTGTGATCTGATAGTAAAAAAGGGGCTGGGTTCCTTCATGGAAGATAAATTCCTTGGCGTTGTATTCTTTTACTTCTGCACCTGCAGTATTCAGATATCTTTCGCTGATAGTGGCCATACTGTTCATTTAAAGGTAATACACTATTGTATATTTGCGCTGGTTATTTCATAGTAAATAGCCCATCCTGTGAATAAAATAACGATGATCCATATCCAGAAAGGAATTGTCTGAGGAGTTTCGCTTCCGTTGATAAGGAAGCTTTTCTGATTTCCCTTATCATAGGCATTGATCATCAGGGACAGGGTGCCGTCTACCACATCCTTATTTTTCAATCCTTCAACCTTTATTGAGGGACCGTTTGAAACGGTGAAGTTTATCTTTTTGATCCCTTCTTTTCCGGATGGCGACTGGCTTACAATTTTAAGAACATGCTCTCCGTCCGGAATCTTTTTGGTGTCAAAATCAAAAACTATCGGTGTATCCAATTCTGCGATGGGAGTAGGATCATCGTCTAAGAACAGGAAAACCTTACTTTTATCTTTAGTCATAATTTTTAATTTTCATTTAAAAAATCATATTTGATATGGTCCCGGTTTTTTTCACCGGGGTTTATCAAATATTTAACTGAAAATATCAAAGCTAAAACCGTTATCAGGATAACGACTCCCACGATGAACCAATCCCAGTTGCTGTCGGGTCCGGTTCCGTGGGTGAGGTTTCTTGTCACTTCCGGCTGCTGAAGTTGGCACGCATCACAGGCGAACATATAGGTTGTAAAAAGAGCCAGAACCAGAGTCATGATATTTTTGATGAAGCTTTTCATATTATTTTATTTTATCCATTATTGTTTTTGTTTCTTCGAGGGTGACCTTTTTAGCATTGTTTCCCCAGCTTGTCCTTTCATGATTAATGATGGCTGTTACGTCCTCCGGAGTAAAATTGGCGTTGGTTCCCACAGGTGGCATTGTGGCAAATTCCGGTCTTGGATCATATCCTTTCATGATTATGGTGACATACAGCTCCAGATCACCTCCTGTAACAACAGGGCTGTTTTTTAATGGTGGGAAAGCACCCGGAACGCCTTCTCCGTTGGCCTGATGGCAAGATGCGCAATTAGCGGTGAAGAGCTCTGCTCCGTCAGGTAAATTGGCAGCTCCCTGAGCCGTTCCTTCCTCTTTTTTCTGCTTATATAAAAAGGCGGGAACAATACTTTTATCCGTATAATCCACCTGTTTCAGGGATTTCAGATAAGCAACCAGCTGCAGGGCCTTTGGGGTGGCCACAATTTTTTTATTTTTATTTTTCAGGAATTTTTCAGGTACCTTCACTTCCACATCTCCGGGCTGTAAATAATCCCTTTCTATGAAAAGATAGGTATAAGCGGGCATGATAGATGCCTCTACGGCTGCCCTGGGCTGATACAGGTGGATCAGATGCCATTCCGCGCTGGGCTGTCTTTCCCCGATATTGGTAAGGTCGGGTCCGGTTCTCTGGGTACCCATCAGGTTGGCGGTATTTCTCCAGAAATCCGTTCTTCTGTTGATGGCAAAATCTGCAGGGATACTTGGCCTTTTCCCGAAAACATTATCCATTTCCACACTTCTTACCTGTTGGGTATGGCAGGCAACACAGCCGTTCTCAATATATACCATTTTGCCGACTCTCTCTTCCTTGGTCAGCATTCTGGCCTGTCTTGGCAAGGGCTTGTTGATTCTCTGATTGTCAAGAGCCGGAAGTACGGCAATATACAGCGTCAGAAAGAGAAAAAGAGCAAGAGCTGACCCGAAAAGTATCCTGTGATCATTTAATAGCATCATGACTAATTTTTTTAAGGGTTAAACTCGGTATTTTTAAGCTGTCTCTTAGCGGCCAATATTTCCGCAGGTGTTTTCGGAACCTTGATGTCATCTTTAGGCCTTACCATTCTGTAAAAATTATAAGCGAAAATAAGATGGGAGATCCACATCATGGTACCGCCTATAGCTCTCCACAACCAGAACGGAAACATATTGATCACTCCGTCTATAAAAGGTTTTTTCTTCATCCACATCAATCCGGTTTGCGTTCCGCCGATCATTAAGGCAATAACGTAAAAAAGCAGCCCTATCAGTGCAAGCCAGAAATGGATTCCCACCAATAATTTAGGGGGTTCCTTGCCTGTAAGTCTCGGAATTAATGTATAGCAGAATGCCCAGATCATAAAGGTAATGATCCCGTACATGGTAAGATGCGAATGGGAGACCGTAAAGTCTGTAAAATGCCAGAGCAGGTTTGTATACCTGAACGCTTCCACAGTGCCCTGGAAAGAACCGGTAAAATAAAATATGATCGACATGAAATAAAAGGGTAGGGTATAGCTTGTCTTAAGCTGGTACCAGGCTCCATTGAAGGTCAGAATAAAATTGGTAGTTCCCGCAGCTACCGGAATCAGCATTCCCGCGCTGGCGATAATGGCCGTAGTCTGTAGCCGCCATGGGATAGCGCTGAAAATAAAGTGGTGTGTCCCGATCAGGGTATAAAACAAAATATGGGTCCAGAAAGCCAGGGCTCCCAGACTATAGGAATAAATGGGTTTATTAAGCTGCTGAGGTAAAAAATAGTACATCAGTCCCAGATTGATCATCATGAACCACATTCCTATGGCCTGATGCATATAATATCCCTGGGTAATGGTCTCACCTACGCCGTCCTGCCATAAGGGGATGTATCCTACCAGGATAACAATGACAATAAACATGGCTCCGGAAATGATATACCAGTTTGAAATGTAAATCTCTTTGGTCGTTCTCTTAGTAACCGGTCTGAATAAATTGTGCGTGGAGAGGGCGATACCTATTCCGAACGTGATCATGATAGGCCAGATATATTCCCTGTATTCCCCTCCGCCGTTATTTACCCCGGCAAGTACGGATATGGTCCCGGCAAGTACCGCTGCATTGATTAGGATAAGAGAAAGATATCCTTGTTTGATGTTGTAATTTTCAACGTTGCTAACCCTTGTGACCACATAATATGACAAGCCTACCATTGCCAATGAAGCCCAGCCCCAGAATACGGCATTGGTATGCGCAGGCCGCAACCTTCCGAAGCTTAGCCAGCTTGTATGCTCTACATCCGGAGCCACATACTTTATTCCCGCGTATAATCCGAATGTGGTTCCTATGATCAGCCAGAAAATAGCAGTTCCCAAAAAATAAAGGATCAGCTTGTTGAGCTCGGAGGAAGTATACTTTTGTAAAGAAGAGGTTCTTCTTTTAGTAGGAAATACCCTGAGCTCTTCCACGTAGTTTATATTCTGTATTACTCCTTTCTCATCCGAAGGAGGAACATTGCCGGAAAGCTCATTTCCATAAAGCTCAGCCTTGATTTCCCTTTCTCTCTGCTCGTAAACCTTAAGCTCCTCAGGAGAAAGACTTTCTATTTCTTTTTGAGTCTCACGGGATTCCCGTCTTCTTAATATGTTATTATAAATGGATAAAAATTTGAGGACAACTATTATCAGACCCGCTACTATTATCATTAATAACAATAGCAGAGTAATCTGTATTCCCGTTTCTTTAAATAATGATGAGTCTACCATATCAGACATTATGGATTAAATATATAGTAAGGAAATTACTATTAACACAATTTGAATGATTGTGTCCGGCTTACTGGAAGAATCGTTGCTGATATTAATAAATGGAAAATATCAACCCGCTTTCGAATGAATGCGTAACGCTTAAACTCTTTGTAAATAAGGCTATCTACTGTTCTTAATGGAATCTACATCATATGAGGTGCTGTCCATCGGAAGGGTGTCATCACCAGTATCCGGTGTTATCTGGGCATTGCCGGAGACCATACTGTCACCGGTGTTCAGACTGTCGATATTAGTCTGTTGTGGTTGCGGTTCTTTCGTACAGCTGACGACCGATAAAAACATAAACAAGATGAGTAGTACTGTAGTAAATTTCATAATATTAAATTTGTGGTGTGTTATATCAAAAGTAGAAAAACATATAGCCAAAACTTTATGACTAAAATCATAGAAATAGATAACAGGTTAAGAAAGTACGCATCATAATGGAAATATAGTATCATATCACAAAAAAATGAAGAGACCTGGTTTCCAGGTCTCTTCTTATCTATATCTTTATGAATATTAAACGGCTTTAGTGTTCAGGTTTGTATCGGCTATTTTAGTTAACAGCTCATCGCATTTTTTTTCCTCATTAAGTGTTGCCAACAGACTTTTAAGACATTCTTCTTCTTTTAAGACCTTCGCATAGGCAGCAAGTGTTCCGTAAGTAGCGATCTCATAATGTTCCACTTTCTGGGCGGCAGCTATGATACCGGCATCTCTTACCGCGCCGGGCTCTGTTTCCTCCATGATACTTTTACCTTCATCAAGAAGTCCCTGCATAGCATCACATTTCTTCGCCTGTGCTTTTTTCCCTAGTGCGGCAAAACATTCTTCCAGCCTGGTAACGTGAACCTCAGTTTCGGAAATATGTTTTTCGATTGCTGTTTTAAGCTTTTCATCGGTAGCATTTTTTTGCATTTTTGGTAACGCTTTTACCAGTGCCTTTTCAGCCCAGTAAATATCTTTAAGTGAATCCTCAAACAGATCTTTCAGCTCTTTGGCTGCGTTTTTCTTTGCAGGAGTTTTGGCGGTTGTTTTGGAAGAGGTTGCTCTTTTGGCGACAGTTCCTTTTGTTGTGGTTTTCGTTTCCATAATAATATTATTTAGTGATTGTTGTAAATATCTACAATTATAAGACCAATTATTATTGATAGATTCAGGATTTATTTAATTTAGAACGATTAAATCTGACTTATTGCGATAATAAGAGTCCATAATCTTAGCGGATTTTTCGGTAATTCTTAAATTTGTAAGTTGCCGGCAAGGGGTTCATGATTTTTCGAATAGCTTTACTTCGCAGCCAATGAACTTTCTCATTGCTTGTCTGAAATTAGCCCCAACAGTTCTTTTATATCCGAAATAATTCTTGTTTTGAATACTATTTCATATTAAAATTTTGTATGCCTCAAAAATTCTATAATGATCATCTTGGAAATGCTGAGTCTGTTAATTTTATTTCTGAGAATAGTTTAATCGGAATATTTAGTAATATAAATGAAATCTAACAAATTTATATTTATATTATATTTGTAACTTAAGTCCCTGTTATTTTAAAAAAATCGGAAGCAAAGATGAAAAAAAAGCTATTATTTGTATTTTTCTTTTTACTTTTTTTAATGTCATGCCGGCCTTCAAAAAAAGAATATCTCAAAACTTTTGATTTACCGCTAATGAAGCAAACTGAGGAACTTCTTCTTTCAGGGAATTTAAATGGGGGAATCAATCTCAACCAGAAGTACTTAGCCATCGCTAATGAAGAAAAATATCAGGCTGGTAAAGCAACCTGCTATACTAATCTTGCTCTTATCAATTCTTATACAGGTAATTACAAAAACAGTCTGTTATTTTTACAAAATGCTGAATCTATTTTAAAAGATTCAGATGATATGATCCATAAAGCACATCTGTATGATCAGTATGGAATGCTTAATCTGCTCCTTTTGATGAATGATACGGGCCATCAATACTTCAATAAGGCACTTTATTGTTTAAAAAAAAGTGAAGATTCTGAAATGAAACAATATCTGCTGCAACTGGTTTATATTGATAAATCTAAAGTAGTTCAGCCTGATTCTTCATTAATCTACCTTCATAAAGCCAGAAATATTAAAAAAGATATCACAACAGAAGGTATGATTGCCTTTAGACATTTCGAAAGAAATAAATTGGATTCAACCCGAATTTATCTTAATAATGCATTCAGAATAGCTGATAGAGAAAAGTTTCTAAATGGTAATCAAAATTATTTATATTTTATTGCCGGAAGATACTACCTGAAAATGCATCAGTATAAAAAATCAGAAGAAGCATATCAAAAGGCACTGAAAATTGCTATGGCCACAAAAGATATTTTTGGAGTAAATATCCACTGGATTTATCTTGACCTTGCCGATTTATATAAAGAGACTGGTGATCAGAAAAAGGAACATGAATATAGAGATCTTTATTATCATCAAATAGCAAAATTTGAAAAGGATCAGGCTGAAACAGCCAATCTTTCGACTAAAGCCTTTATAGCTGCGATAAAAAACGAAGGAAAAGAAGAAAAAAACAGGATATG
>NZ_JBGCUR010000053.1:0-8092 GCF_041361455.1 Chryseobacterium gossypii
TTTTAAAGATTGCGCATTCACGCCCACAAACATCATTGAGAACCATAAGGCTCCAACTGCAATTTTCTTCATAATTTTATTTTATAAGCTTTAAAAATAGAGAAAGTGTTGCGGTAAAGCAACACTTTACTAGTAATTAATTGTACCGATTATAATGGTTGTATTTTATAAACTCCCGTTTTTATATCTACAGTGATCTTATAATTTCCTCCTGAACCATCAAATTTAATGTTTCCATTACTACCTTTAGGACCAAGATACCCGGTATTTCCATCACCATCGATATTACCCCAGTCCAGGTCTCCCCAACTTTGCTGTCCTATGAACTTGAATTCCGAAGCGTCAGGAAGAACAGTTGTATATTCAAATTTTCCGTCACCCAGACTGGTCATTGGAATTGCCGTCCCGGCATTCCATCCGTTAAGTGTTCCTACAATATACAGATTTGCCGGATTCCAGCTGCTGACAGAAGAAGCTGAAACAGTAATGGACTTCTGGGTAGCATCCGCATCAATAACTATTTTATACATTCCCGTAGCTCCTGTAAACTGAATATTTTCAGGGGTAGCCGGTGATAAATTGGTAGACCAGGTTTTGAAATATTTATAGTTATCATTCATTCCTGATACATCCAGGCTATAATTAACGGGATTCCAATCCTGCTGCCCAAGGAATCTGAAAGTTTTCCCACTTTCCAAATAAGTATAAATGGTTGAAAAGTTATCTTTTTTGTATAACAACTGTGCAGATCCTGCATTCCATCCTACCGCAGATGCATCACCTACCAGGTAAAAGGACGGAAATTCCGTCAGGTAAGGCGTCACCGTCATTGCTATGACATTAGAATACAAAGAGATATTTCCAACGGAAGATTTCAGCCTGACCTCAATTTGTGTGGCGGTACCTGGTAAAAAGCCCGCATCCAGCATGATCTTATTAAAATCTCCTACAGTGTACACCGCTGATAAATCCGTTGCGGTGATGTCCACACTTTTCGCGCTTTGGAAATTTGTTCCCGCTTCAGCAAATTCCAAAGAATTAGCCAAAGCTACCTGAATATCAAAAACCGGATTAGTCCAGGTAAATTCAACTGCCTTATCGGCTTCATTATCTTTCAATAATACCAACGTTGTAGCATCTGCTGACAAGGTTGGCTTTGTTCCTTCTCCCAATACAGCCTGGTCCTCATCTTTTTCACAGGAGATCACTAAAAGTCCTATAAAAGCAATTGTTAATATTTTAATTAAGTGTTTCATTTTAATAGTTTTGATTAATATCCTGGATTTTGTACCAGATTAGGATTAGCGACGATATCTTTTGCCGGAATTGGGAAAAGATTTCTATAATTTTCTACAGCTTTACCATCTTTTACATTCCCTTTCCAAGGCCATAAGTAATCTCCCGTAGTAAATCTTCCGTATCTGATCAGGTCTGTTCTTCTTGTCATTTCCCAAGATAATTCTCTTGCTCTTTCATCCAAGATAAAGTCTAAATTTATAGTTGTAACATTCCCACTAGTATTTCCATATGCTCTTTGTCTCAGCTGGTTAACGTAATTAATGGCTGTAGCCATATTTCCGTTTCCTCCTCTAAGGGTAGCCTCAGCATACATCAGATAAATATCCGCGAGACGATACAGCGGAATATCAGCTTCCACCCAATTTTGATCTGCTCCCGGAGTGCCATCACTTTTAATATTTTTAAACTTAATAAATGCATAACCGTCATTAAACAATCCAAGGTCATTAATTTCCAGATTTTGACCGTCAGTATAAAAATTTCCTCTTTTATCAGCTCCATCACTTGGAAATTTGTTCACAAAGGCTTTGGTAGTTCTTAGGCCACCCCAGCCGCCATTAACTCCAAATTGAGAAGCCTGCATTGTTCCTCCGATTGCGGCATGAACCAAATAAGTTGTTCCCCCATTCGTTTGGGTATTAATACCATCAAAATTAACGGTAAAAATTGCTTCAGGATTATTTAAGTTATTATCAGCTAAGAATAAGGATCCATAATTAGGTTTTAATGAATATCCGGCAGCAATAACTTTATTACAGTAGGTTATACAATCATCATTTCTTTGGGTTCCTGTATATACTGCCGCATTAAGATACAATCTGGCTAATAATGACCAGGCAGCTGCTTTATCAGCTCTACCGTAAGCATTTGTTTTAGGGTCTTTTAGTTCGTTAGCACAAGCTAACAGCTCTTGTTCCACAAAACCAAATAAAGCAGATCTATCGATTCTTTGAGGCGGATCTACAGATCCCGGCAGATAATCTTCTTTTACAAATGGTACATTTCCAAACATATCTAATGCATGATAATAAGATTGTGCTCTTAAAAATCTTGCTTCTGCACGCATATATTTGGCTTCAGTTAAATTATCACCTGTTATATTGTTAGACGCCAATTTTTCATCTGTCACGTTCCTTAAGAACTCATTACAAAAAGCAATTTCTGTGTAGATTCTATAATACATTGCGGCAATAAACTCATTGGAAGCATCCCAAGTCATTTTATGTATGGTATGCAGGTTTCCATCATTCCACCCAATTACTGCTTCATCAGTAGATATCACATTTAACGTATACATAAGCCTAGTATATTGTGAAAAGCCACCATTAATTCCACTGATATCGCTATCCGGATAATTACCACCGTCACCACTTACCTGTCCTCCCATAGCAAGCCCTCCATATAATTTTGCTAATGCGCTCGGATAGTTTGCAAAATCTTTAAAAACACTTGCTGAAGTAACATCAGTAATAGGCTCTCTTTCAAGATCCTTAACACAAGATGTTATTGATAACAGACCAGCTACTGATGCTGTTAATATTATATTTTTAATTTTATTTGATTTCTTCATTTTTTTACTGATTAAAATTGAAAGTTGAATCCTAATGAATAAATTCTAGGCATTTGATAATATCCATTATCAATTCCGCCAAATACTTCAGGATCTACACCTGTATATTTTGTAATCACAAAAACATTTTGTGCCATCGCATACACTTTAAGATTACTATTTTTTGTAAGAACATTTCCAAAATTATATCCTACATTCACATTATCCAACCTTAAAAAAGATGCATTTTCTACATATATATCAGAAAAATATCTGTTTGAGTCCTTAAATCCATACTCAGGTGCTGTATAGAAAACATTTTGGAGATATTCATTAGTAGATGCAGATTGTAACGAGCTGTTCGAAGCGGCATTATTATAAACGTAATTGCCTAATACTGCCCTTGCGCTTAAGCTAAAATCCCAATTTTTATAAGACAATTTCGTAGAAAATCCTAAAATAGCATCCGGTGTGGTTGATTTATAATAATACTTATCAGCCGTATCTATTTTACCATCGCCATTTCTGTCAACAAATACTCCATCAAGAGGTTTTCCATTATTATCATATACTTGTTGATAGACCCAGAATGAATTAGGCTCATATCCTACGGCATGTGCCTGAATTGTATTTCCTGCTCCTCCTTCTATTCCTCCAATAGGAATATTGAAGCTTGCATCCGCCCTATCCAGAAGATTTGTAACAATCGGATTATAATGCGTAGCATTAAAGCTAACTTCCCAGGATGTGTTTTCATTTTTTACCGGAACAAGAGTTATACTTCCCTCTATCCCTTCATTCTTCATATTACCAACATTCATCCAGTTTGCATTACTTAGCCCTCCAGCAGGCGTATTCACATATACCAATAAATCTTCGGTATCTTTTCGGAATAAATCAATAGAACCAGTTATCCTGTTTTTGGCGAATCCAAAATCTAATCCGATATTTTTGGTGGTGGTTGTCTCCCAAGTTAAGTTAGGGTTATAATTTGTTGGACGGAACATATAATAAAACTCGTTTCCAAACTCATAATATGCCCCTGGATTACTGCCGTTATAGGAGGCAAAAGCAGGATAATTATTAGGTCTGTTCCCGTCCAATCCAGGAAGTTCCTGTTGTCCTGTTTTTCCCCAGCCGGCTCTTAATTTTAAACTGCTGATAGCCGAGATATTTTTTATAAAGTTTTCTTCATTTAGCTTCCAGGCCACGGATACGCCCGGGAAATTTCCCCATACATTATCTCTGGTACCGTTATAGAATCTTGAAGAACCATCTCTTCTCATGGAACCTGAAATAATATATTTATTAGCAATTGTAAAAATTGCTCTACCGTAGAAGGAAAGTAATGTGTTCCTTGTCTCAAAATTTTCATTGATTTTGATTGGAGCATTTCCTTTATAATTGATAGAACCCGGAATTGAGGTAAAGAAATCCTGGTATGAATAACCTGCTGTAATATCTATTCCCGTATTGATGGCAGAAATATTTTTAGCATAGTTAAAATATGTTTCTAACAACTTATTCTTTTTTTCCATGCTATAGATACTTGAACTTCCCGCATCGTTTACACCAGGTCTGTAAAGCGCACTTATTTTCTTTTGCCCCTCACTTTTAGTATAATCGTATCCGGCATTCACATTAAAATGTAAATCCGGAAGGAAATGAAATTTATAATCCAGCTGAATATTTCCCAATCCTCTTAATACTGATGAAACATCATGAATCCCATTGATCATCCCCAGTGGATTCGAGGTGGCATTCACATTGAATCCGTTTACAGATCCAGGATCCAACCATTCGTAAAACCCACCAAAATTAGAATTGCCGGAATATACTGGTTGAGTAGGGTCAAAATAAGTTGCAGTTTTAATTACACCGCCGTCTACGAATCTGTTATCCGTAAAAGTCCCTTTTGCATTGACATTAACAGTTAAATGATTGTCAAGAAATTTGGGACTCAGATTTAACCCCACTGATGTTCTTTTAAAAGAATTTGTCCTCACAATACCGTTTTGCTCATTATAACCTACTGACAAACGATATGGCAAATTTTTGATCCCTCCTGAAAATGAAACGTTATTATCTGTACCCCAGGCAGTCTGATATATCAAATCTTGCCAGTTTGTATTCGCATTGCCTAATTTAGATTTATACGAATCTGGAGCATAAGTATTAACAAAATTTCTAAATTCATCAGCATTCAATACTCTTACATTTTCCATCTTAGTAGAAAGTGAAGTAACTGTTGAAAAATTCACTTTAAATTTTCCGGCAGTACCTTTCTTTGTTGTAATAAGGATAACACCATTAGTAGCACGGTTACCATAGATTGCTGTAGCAGAAGCATCTTTCAATATGTCAAAGGTCTCTATATCATTAGGGTTTATTAATGATAATGGATCTGAGGCACCATTTACTCCCACAAAATCCTGCGGTACTCCATCAATTACAATTAACGGAGAATTATTTCCATTTAAAGACGCTGTACCCCGTATTCTAATAGCTGTACCTGAACCTGGTGCACCACTATTATTAGTAATCTGTACTCCCGGGGTTTTTCCTTGGATCAATTGCCCTGCAGAAGTGGCCCCTCCATTAAAATCTTTTGCTGTCACTGAAGTAATAGATCCCGTAAGATCCGTTTTCTTCTGCTTCCCATATCCAATTAAAACAACTTCCTCTATTTTTTTCTCTTTCGTAATGGAATCTTGTGTCTGAGCATGGACCATTGTGCCTGCCAGTAAAAATGCAGGCGCAATTTTTAATACCGTTGTAAAATTTTTCACAATATTGCTTTTATATAGTTTCGTTTTTATAATAATGCCGGCCAGAAGCCAGCTTTGCAATTTATAAAAAAATTATAATTATCATAATTTTATTAAAAAATTAAATAAATTTATGTACATTAATTGACAAATTTTAACAAAACATCTGATTTACATTATTTTACAATAAATTATGCAAAACATAATACTGTTTTGAATTAATAAAAAGTTAAACAAATGTTTAACAAAATTTAACATTGCCTTTACAATATCACGCTTCAAAGTGCTATTTACAGCAAACAACCCAAACAACAAAAGCAACAATAGGACATAAATTATTATCTTTGCAGATAAATTTTACTATAAAATGTCAAACAGAAAGATGATTACGGCAGCTTTGCCTTATGCAAACGGACCGGTTCATATAGGACATTTGGCAGGTGTGTATATTCCTGCGGATGTTTACGCCAGATTTCAAAGAAGGCTGGGAAAAGATGTAGCTTTTATCTGTGGTTCTGATGAACACGGCATTCCCATTACCATAAGGGCCAGAAAGGAAGGAGTTACCCCTCAGGATATTGTTGATAAATACCATGAAATCATTAAAAAATCTTTTTCTGATTTAGGAATTTCTTTCGACAAATATTCAAGAACAACTTCTAAAAAACATTACGAAACCAGCCAGGACTTCTTTATGACCCTTTATGAGAAAGGGAAATTTACCGAAGAAGTTTCCGAACAGTATTTTGACGAACAAGCCGGGGAATTCCTGGCAGACAGATATATCGTAGGCACCTGTCCGAATTGTGGAAATGAAAATGCCTATGGTGACCAGTGCGAGAAGTGTGGAACTACCCTTTCACCTTCTGAGCTTATCAATCCGAAATCAATGTTAAGCGGGAATGTTCCTGTTCTTCGGGAAACCAAAAACTGGTATCTTCCGCTAAATGAATATGAAGATTTTTTGAATGAATGGATCATTGAAGGCCATAAGGATGACTGGAAACCTAATGTTTACGGACAAGTAAAATCATGGCTTAATGACGGACTGAAACCTCGTGCCATGACCCGTGACCTGAACTGGGGCGTTCCCGTTCCGCTTCCCAATGCTGAAGGCAAGGTTCTCTACGTCTGGTTTGATGCACCCATCGGGTACATCTCTTTCACAAAAGAATGGGCAGAAAAAAACGGTAAAAACTGGAAAGATTACTGGCAGGGCGAAGGTACCGACCTGGTCCATTTCATCGGTAAGGACAATATCGTTTTCCATTGCATCATTTTCCCTGCTATGATGAAGGCCCACGGTGATTATATCATGCCTGAAAATGTTCCTGCCTTTGAATTTCTGAACCTCGAAAATGATAAAATATCCACTTCAAGGAACTGGGCGGTTTGGGCTCACGAGTATGTTGAAGATTTCCCGGGACAGCAGGATGTTTTAAGATATGCTCTGCTTTCGTCAGCTCCGGAAACAAAGGATAATAATTTCACATGGAAAGATTTCCAGACGAAAAACAATTCTGAGCTGGTAGGAATTTTCGGTAATTTTATCAACAGAGTTGCCGTGCTTATCCATAAATATTATGATGGAGTTGTTCCTCAGGGAGATACGGGCACTCCCGAATTACTGGAAATCAATAAGGCTGCAAAAGAAATTTCAGGATATCTGGAAAAATATGAATTCAGGAATGCTTTATCAGCTTTAATGAACCTGGCCCGTTTCGGCAACCAGTACCTTCAGGTTGAAGAACCATGGAAGACCATCAAGGATCACCCTGAAAAGGCAGCGCATTCGTTATTCGTAGGTGCCCAGATTGCTACGGCCCTGGCACAGCTATGTGAGCCGTTCATGCCTTTCAGCTCTGAAAAGCTCCTAAATATGTTCAACGTACCTGCATTAGGCTGGAATGACCTTGAAACTAAAACCGTATTGATTGAAACAGGCCATAAAATCAATGAAGCCTCCCTTCTCTTCTCAAAAATTGAAGATGATGTGATAGAAGCACAGATCCAAAAACTGGAACAGACCAAACAGAATAATAAAAAAACAAATCCTAACGCCAACCCGATGAAAGAACAGATCACCTTTGATGATTTTGCTAAAATAGATCTAAGAACAGCAACGATCTTAGAAGCTGAAAAGGTAGAAAAAGCTGACAAGCTTTTAAAGCTTACTGTAGACACAGGGGTAGATATAAGAACAGTAGTTTCAGGAATTGCAGAAAGCTTTACTCCGGAAGAGGTGATCGGGAAACAGGTCATGATCCTGCTGAATCTTGCACCGAGAAAGATCAGAGGTATCGAATCCCAGGGAATGCTGCTGTTAACAACAAAAGCTGATGGCAAGCTATCTTTTGTGACACCGGATGATAAGGTAGACAATGGTATTGAGATCGGATAATAAATTTCAGATAAATCAACAAGAGGCTGTCTCAAAAGTAAGATAGCCTTTTTTATATTTTACAAAAAAAGGAAA
>NZ_JBGCUR010000054.1:0-6182 GCF_041361455.1 Chryseobacterium gossypii
AGCCGTAGCATCAGGTGTTTTGGCAGCCTGATATTCAATTCCCTGATGAATGGTTGTTTTATCCTGAAGTATTCTTCGGGTATCATTCCAGGCCTCCATTATATGTTTGCTTTCCGTGTCAGGAAGAAGTGTCAGCTCACCTGTTTTCAGATCGCTGGTACCGGATTTTCCAGACTGTACGATCTGGCTCAACAGGTGCTGATAGGTCCTGGCTATACGATCGATGGTATCTTTTTTAAATAAAGACGTTGCATAGTTGAAGGTCATCTGGATTCCGTCAGGGCTTTCATTAATCATCGTTGTAAGATCAAATTTCGCGGACTGATAGTCGACTTCACCGTCAAAAGGCAGGAAGATCGCCTCTTCTTTCCGGGCTACAGGATCTCCTCCACTGCTGGTCTGAATGCCAAACATTACCTGGAAAACCGGATGTCTTGAAGTATCCTGCTCTACTCCCAGCTCCTCCACTAATTTCTCAAACGGAAGATCCTGATGAGCCTGGGCTTCTGTCACTGACTTTGATACCTGTAAAATGAAATCCCTGATATTTTGCTTAGGATCAATTTTTTCTCTCAATGCCAATGTATTCACAAAGAAACCGATGATATCCTCAAGGCCTGCATAATGGCGGTTGGCAATCGGGCTTCCTACTATAATATCTTCCTGGCCTGAATAGGCAGATAATGTCAGATAATAACCACTCAGCATCACATTGAATAAGCTTACTCCGAGGTTTTTAGAAACTTCTTTCAATCCGAGTGCGGTTTCTTCCGGTATATTAAACCTGATCGTATTTCCTTCATAGGAAATTTCCGCCGGCCTATGGAAATCTACAGGTAGATCTAAGCTCTGATGGTCATCAAGCTTTGTTTTCCAGTATTCAATCTGGCTATCAAGACGTTCTCCTGCAAGGTAGTTCCGTTGCCATAATGCAAAATCCTTGTATTGGATTTTTAGCTCAGGGAATTCCGGCTGCTGTCCTGCGGCAATGGCATGATAGGCGGCAGTGACTTCTTTCAGGAATATATCGGTAGACCACCCGTCAAAAGCGATGTGATGAATCACTACGGAAAGATAGCTGATATCATTTAACCTGAAAATATTGATATCAACAGGAATTTCCTCTTCCAGACGGAATACTTTATGGGCAGCCCTGTTTACTGACTCTTCCAGTTCTTCCCTGCTTTCTACCTCTATAGTCCTGATTTCCGGAAGAAGATCAGTAACAACCTGGTAACCTGTTCCGTTTTCTGCAGTCAGAATACATGTGCGAAGGATTTCGTGGCGCAGGATTACAGTCTCCAATGCTTTGCATAAAGCCGCAATATCGGTTTCTGTGCTCAGGGTAACCGTCATTGGAATGTTATAAGCGCTGCTTCCGCCTTCATAGGATTCTATAAACCAGAGTCTTTCCTGGGCAAAAGACAGCCGCTGTTCTTCAAGGGAATCCACTTTTGAAGGAAGTATAGTGATCTGGTCCTCCGGAGTATTTCCTGTTAAAGCTGCGGATAAGGATTCAACCGTTTTATGCTCGAATATCATGGCAACATTAGCCTGCATATCCAATGTAAGCCTGATCTTGCTGATAAGCTTTATAGCCATGATACTGTTTCCTCCCATCCTGAAGAAATCATCATGGATGCTGATGCTTTCAGGGTTAATCCCCAATACTTCACCATACATCTGACATAGCTTCTCCTGCAATTCATTTGTTGACGCCATATATTCGCGAGTTGCTTTTACCCCTGGTTCCGGCAGCTGTTTTCTGTCCAGCTTTCCATTAAAGGTAACCGGTAATGCTTTCAGGTGAACAAAAATATTCGGCACCATATATTCAGGCAGGGTTTCAGACAGAAATTCCGAAAGTTTTTCTTCATTCAGCCCGTTATCAGAAACATAGTATCCTACAAGGTATTTCATTCCTGCTTTGTTTTCTTTGGCCAGTACTGCCACCTGACGGATATCCGGATGTTTTAGCAGGGCATTTTCAATTTCACCCAACTCGATACGGAAACCACGGATTTTCACCTGGAAGTCATTTCTGCCCAGATATTCTATGTTGCCACCGGATACCCAACGTACCAAATCTCCTGTTTTATACAGGGTTCTGTTATATTCTTCGCTTTTTTCCTTATCTGTCTGGAATGGGTTCGCAATGAAGCGTTCTTCCGTTAGTTCCGGTTTGTTTAGGTATCCCCTGGCAACTCCTGCACCTCCGATGTATAATTCCCCAACACCTCCAACAGGCACCGGATGTAAATATTTATCCAAAATATACACGCTTGTGTTGCTGATTGGCTGCCCGATCAGTACCTGCCGGATGGCCGGATCATTACAGTCGTAGTACATAACATCCACCGTTGCCTCTGTCGGCCCGTAAAGATTGTGAATTTCCGCATGGCTTATCAGCCTTCGGGCGTCCCGTACCTGCTTTAATGTCAAGACTTCGCCGCTACAGAATACATACCTCAGGCTCTTTACCCCGGATTGCAGCTCTTTTTTGGTATCTAATGCTTCTTGGAAGGCGCCCAGCATGGAAGGTACGAAGTGTACAATGGTAATACCGGATCTTTGAATGACTTCAGCCAGGTATTCAGGGTCTTGATGCCCTTCCGGACGTGCAAATACGATACATGCCCCATAAAAATGAGCCCAGAATAATTCCCAAACGGAAACATCAAACGTGTAAGGAGTTTTCTGAAGAACGTTATCTGCCGGTACCAAAGGATAGGTCTCATTCATCCATACGATACGGTTCACCACGCTTGTATGCTCTACCATGACTCCTTTTGGAAGTCCTGTGGTTCCGCTGGTGTAAATGACATAAGCAAGGTTGCCCGGCCCTACGGTTGTAACCGGATCAGACGCATCTTCCTTTTCAACAACCTGCCTGAATGAGGCATTATTTAAGGAGATAACATCCGTATTCATATCCTGTAGCTTTTCTGCAGTGCTTTCCTGAGCCAGAATAATTTTTGCTTTGGTATCAGACAGAATGTAGTCTATCCGTTCTGCCGGATAGGAAGCATCCATTGGGACATATGCCGCTCCTGCCTTCAATACGGCCAAAATTCCAATCAGCATATTCTCTGAACGTTCCAGGCATAAAGGCACCAGATCATCCGGCTGAATATCATAGGTTTTAATAAGGTAATGTGCCAGGCGGTTTGCCCGTTCATTTAGTTCACGATATGAAAGCTTTACGTCTTCGTATACCAGGGCGATATTATCCGGCGTTTTCAATACCTGCTCCTCAAATATGCCGTGAATGGTCTTGTCTGACGGATAGGCCAACCGGGTATCATTCCATGCCAGCATTTGCTGCCACTGACTCTCTGAAATACAGGAGAGTGCATCGGAAGTTATTTCAGGGGTATCAAGAATCTGATCAAGAATAATTTCCATTCCGTCCAACAGCTGTTCCATGGTACTCTTCTCAAAAAGAACACCTTCATAGTTCAGCTTAAGCAGTACACTTTCTCCCTGCTCTGATGCCATTATTCCTAACGGGTAGTCCAGCTTTTCCACTGAATCCCTGAATACAAAGCCAAGCTCATTGCTTCCCTCTCCTTTCGGAACAGGATAGTTTTCATACACGAACAGACTGCTGAAGATACGGCGCCCGTCATGATGAAGCTCTGCGAGGTTGATATCACTATGGGTATTCAGATCGCTGATCCTGTTCTGTATGGTCATAATACGATCTATGACACGACCGTCTTCATGCCTGACAATTAACGGCAGGGTATTGATATACAATCCGGCTGAAGATTCTATGCCGTCAACAGGCAGGCTTCTTCCTGAAACCGTTGTCCCCACTATTGTTGTCTGCAGTCCGCTGTACAGTTTCAGCTGGCTGTGCCATAAATATTGCAGCACAGCGTTCACGGTTAATCCATGAGCTTTTGTAAGGTCTTTCAGACGGTAATACTTTTCTCCGTCTATCAGCATGGTTACCTTTTGATGGTCTCTGATATGACGGTAAGTTCCTAAGTCTATATGTCTTTGGCCTTCTTTTACAAGGCTTTTCAGGTCTTCCTGGTCTTCAAGAAGCTTCATATACTGATCCCAGAAGCTTCGGCCGGCCTTTTTATTCACCTGTAAATATTTCTGGCTCGCTGCATAGGCATGGTCTGTTTGCAGAATATATTCTTCATTATTAAGCTGGCTGAGATAAGCCTCATGGACACTGTTTATTAAGACAGGCATACTCCAGCCGTCCAATATAGCGTGATGATTGCTGAACAAACAGCTGTAATGCTGCTCTCCGCGTTTGAAAACGTATACCCTGAAAAGGTTTCCTTTGGAAAGATCATACCCTTCAAGACGATCGTTATGAGTAATTTCACGGATCAGCTCTTCCTGGACTTCTTCAGACATGGCACTGATATCTTCATACCTCCAGTCCATATCGCCTTTTTTATCAATTACCTGGACAATTTCTCCGGTCCAGTTGAATCTGATCCTCAAGGCCGGATATTGGGACTGGATCAGGCTCCATGAATTTCTAAGTTTGTCTGTATTGATTTTAGCCCGGTATTCCCAAATCAGCTGTACTCTGTAAGCATCATCCGTTTCTCCCTGGTTCAGGGCATGATATACGAATCCTTCCTGTAAGCTGTTGGCCAGGTACACGCCCTCAATCTCCCCGGATTCCTGAATTTCCGAAAGCTGAGCGTTCTCCACCACGTATTCTACATCTGATGCCGTAAGGTAGCTTCTGTTCTCTTCAGAAAGCTCCTTAATAATGGATTCCAGATTCTTTTGGAAGCTTTCGGATAAAAGAGCGATCTTTTCAGCGGAAAGATATCCTGAAATTCCGAAGCGAAGCTGCCCGTCAACCACCGCACCGTTAATGCTTACAAAATGGCTGTCGCGGTTGGAGGCTCCAACTCCTGCTCCCGTATCCTCAGCTGCAATGAACCATGTTTTTTCACCGGATGCATCATCCTTGTCGAGCTGACCTAAGTAATTGAAGCTGATCTTCGGTAATTCACGGTTTACATATCCCACCAGGCTACCGTAACCGATTCCGTTGTTCGGAATGCTTCTTAAAGATTCTTTGGTCAGAATAACGGTATCTTTCAGTGATCTTCCTGTTTCCAGCTGTACCGGGTACATGGTGGTAAACCAGCCCATTGTTTCGGTAATGTCTAACTGGCTGAATACTTCTTCACGGCCGTGTCCTTCCAACAGAATAGCATGACGTTCATCCCCGGTAACATCAGTAAGTGCCTGTGATAAAGCTGACAATAGCAAATCATTGATCTGGGTATGGTATACGTGATGTACGCCACGGATCAGGGTTCCGGTGGATTCCCGATCCAGCTGCAGATGACCGTAGTGATATTCACCCGTGATCAGTCCGGATAATGTTGTGTTGCTTTCCGTAACCGTATCTGCGATCTGATTCCAGTAAGTGGTCTCATTTTTTCTGGATTCCGGGGTCTCTTTTTTATAGCGTCTGACGGCTTTCACCCATTGGCGGTAGCTGCTTCCTTTCTGAATCTGATAATTTTCTCCTTTTTCAAGAGTCTGATAGATATTCTTCAGGTCTTCAGTAAGGATTCTCCAGCTTACGGCATCAATAATAAGGTGGTGGAATGCAAAGAATACTCTTGCGCTTCCGTCCTGATATCCATGGATATATCCAATCTGGTACAACGGTCCGTTTTCAATATCAAAATGGGACTGCCAGTCTGTGAAAATAGGGGCAAGCTCTTCCGGATTCAGGCCAGATGCATCAAGATAATTGATTTCAGGGGCTGTTTTTTCTGTTTTATATTCCTGAATATGGCCCGTATACCCCAGCCTGAATGCATCATGCTTGGCCAGCAAATGTTCCACTGCCTGCTCAAACAGGTCTTTATCAAGCTCCGGAACATGGATCATAAATGCCTGGTTCCAATGGTTGAAGTCTGCAAGATATCCTGATTCTTTTTGCTTAAAGAACCATTCCTGTACCGGCAGAAGCGGAACTTCTCCTGTAAGGACTCCCTGTTCGGTAAGAATATTGGCTTCGCTTCCGTTCTTTTTATCTTCTATCAGCAGGGATAATGAGGCTACAGTCCGGGCAGTAAAGACTTCTTTGACACTTAATCTCACGTCTAACTGCTGGCGTACCTTACCTACCAGCTGAATGCTGATGATACTGTCTCCTCCCAACCTGAAGAAATCATCAT
>NZ_JBGCUR010000055.1:0-6065 GCF_041361455.1 Chryseobacterium gossypii
CTACCTTATGTTTGTGAACCAACAGCCTGTTCTGGCTGTCATAGGTAAAGGTTTCGGTGATCACTCTCTCGGTATCAGTATCCAGCCTTTTATGGGTTGTTATTGTCTGTTGAGCCACTCCCGCAAAATCCAGCTTGGAATCCACCCTGGTACGGCCACCTAAATGATTAATGGAATACGTTCCGATCACCCGTCCTTTTTTGTCATAATACGTATAGTTTTTCGTCCAGTTATCATCTTCAATGTTCTTTACTAAACTCATTACTGGCAGGCCTTTTGTGCTCAATCCTTCTGTAGTTGGAATATCCGTTAAGGTAGGTTCTCCTAAGATGCTTGCCGGGAAAGTAGGATTGAAGCTATAACCCGGATACGTGTCGTAATAATTAACACTTAAAATCTGGGTTACATTTGTTGGCCCTGCTACTTTTGTATAATAAACGGGCATTCCGTTGAGTGTAAATGAAACGGCAGATGTTCTGGTTTCATAGAGATTGGCATTGGCATCCACATTGGTCTGAATCGCAGCCCTACTTGCGGTGTTATTGGAAATACCTGTATAAATAATC
This sequence comes from Chryseobacterium gossypii, assembly GCF_041361455.1. Lineage (NCBI taxonomy): Bacteria > Pseudomonadati > Bacteroidota > Flavobacteriia > Flavobacteriales > Weeksellaceae > Chryseobacterium > Chryseobacterium gossypii. The sequence goes on from NZ_JBGCUR010000055.1 coordinate 567, forward strand.
CTTCCAAACTGATCATATTTAGTTAGCAACCATTGCCCTGATTCTTTCATATTAGCATCTTGACTCATAACAAGCTTATCCGCTTTATTATAAACCATATACTCCCAGCCCTTACCAGGAAGCTTCTTTTCTACTAACCTGTTTCTGCCATCATAACGGTACTGATAGCATACATTATCCAGTGTTGTCTGGTCCAGTGTCGTCCATGTAGATACCAACGGAGGAATAACAAATGCCAGCTGGTCATATTCATTATAAACATAATAAGTATCCGCATTTTCTGTAGCACTGAGCACCTTTCTTACCAAAAGGGTTTGTCCCCTTCCGTTTTTAAATTCTATAGTTTTATTCCCATCCTCATCAGTCACTGTATTTTTGTACAGCTGATTGGGTAAAAAGTATTGAAGAAGTTGAACTGAGGTTTGCGTTCTTCCATCAACCCACGTTGTAGAAGTTTCGTACTTCCTCACGTAATCTTCATGGATATTAGCATCATACCCAAACTGAACAGGCTTGGTATCCCAGGCATTTCCCACCTGCTTTTGCTGTAATATCCTGTCCAAAGGAGAGTTTTCCAGAATCTTTTCCGAATAGATCTTTTCTGCTCCATACACTGAGGTAGCATTGCCTAAAGGATTGGGAACAATAGCCCCATTGAGTGTTGAGGATTGGGGAACAGGCAAATAATCCTTCACCTGCCTTCCAAAAGCATCATATTCGATAGGGGTCACCACATCTTTCCCCTGAGGAGAAGCTTTTACATTCACCACCTGCTTGGGTCTTCCCAAGCCATCATAGTACTGAACCGTTTCTGAGGTTTTAGTAGGTGTGGTTCCGTTATAATCTAAGTAGGTCTTTGTGTAAACATAATTTTCCGTGGGGCTTAGCTGTGCATGAGCTAATCCTGATAATACTAAAGCTCCTGCGGAAATGAGTATTTTTTTCATCGGTTATTAGTTTTTGTAGTTGTATTTGAATTCTTTCAACACTTTCCCGTTCACATCCACTATCTTCTCCAGCCTGTTGGCAGAATCATAAATGTAGTTTTCTCTTATTCCGGATGGTGGAGTGATGCTGGTAACACCAATGAGTGGATCATAAGTGTAAGTAGTGATCTGATATCTGCTGTTTGCATTCCGGAAAGAGTCTAATGCGGTGATCAGTGCGTTTTGTGTAGGTACATCAATATCTTCATTGGATTTAGTAATAATATTCGCTATTTCCAGCAGGGCAGACGCCTGACTATAAGTGGTTCCTTCAATCTTAGCAATAGGCTGTGTACCGTTATAACCCCAGATAATGGCTACCGGAATACCGTCTTTGGTGGTATATTGTTGCAGATTGCCAAAAGCATCATACTTATCATAGGTGATTTCTGTGTAGGAAGTATTATTTTGAAGATCATATGATTTTACCGATAAGAGCAGCACCAGGTTTCCTGACTGTGGTGTAGGAACAGCTGTTGGATAAACGGTTTCTGTTTTTGATAAAGTTTTGGTAGTACTGCCAATAGTTTTAGTAGTAATTGTTTCCAAAGGAATACCAACCATATTTTTACTGATCATTAACTGATTGCCTTTTTCATGGGCATATTCGAAAGTGGTTTCATTAACTGTTGCGTCTGGCAAAGTAATTTTTTGACGGCTTAACTGATAATTTGATGGATTATTGTAGAAGTATTCTGTTTGAGTCACTAATGGATTTCCATTTAAATATTCTGTTGTTTTTTGATTTTTCAGGTATGGAAAACGAGAAATATTCTTATAGAGTACAAAATCAAGATTATCAAACTGGCCAACTCCACCAATCCCACTTATTAATTCATAATTTTTTCTTGTAGCCAGTGAATAATTTATTACTAATCCTCCTATGTCTTCATTATATTCTCTGTCTATCTTTTTCAATATATTAGCATTCCCATCAAGGTAAGTAGTAGTAAGTTCTTTACCGCTTTTCCAAGCTGTATTGGATAATGCAGTACCTGAAATTTCATCCCGATGAATACTTCCCACCTCATCCGTTTCTGTATCAAACTCATGAATTACCTTACCCCTATTTCCTAAATCTTCAATAACCCTGCTGTAGAAAATATTAGGATTAAAGGAATTATATTGATTTAGGTTTGTGGATGTAAGTACATTATAGCTATACTCAACAGCAGGCGAACAGGTGCTCCCTTCACAAATAGAGGCTACATTCCTATTTTCCAGGAAATAAGGTTCACGAGCCTGAACTATTGAATATCCTCCATTTTGATTCAAATATTTATAATTCTTTATAACGGGTAAGCTTCCTTCTGCTTCATCTATTGTAGAAGATACACGATACCCCCCCAATAACTTATCCTGCAATTGTTGTAACTCTTCTCCATTGAAATAGGTAATCTGAGCCGATGCATACGAACAAGCAAAACGAGCCGTCACTTTTATCGTGAGAGGTTGATTTTTAATACCATTAACTGCTAAACGGGCACCGGAATTAGTTAATACGGTATGCGAATTTGATCCTGTGGGATAATATTGGTTATTGGGGGAACGTTCTAAAATAGGTAAGGCAGTCCCATTTTGATCACGAACAACCACTTCACTTCTTTGTTTCATTGTTTCAAGAATAGGAGAATTGGAACAATTCCCCTCTCCATAAACAGCATTTCCTAAACCTATATATACTAATCCGTCTTTTTTCGGAATTATAGTTGTGCTTGACTCACTAGAATAAATACTTCTGTTATTTACAGTTTCTACTCCTGCAATTGTAGTGGATGCGGGAATTGTTACCCAATCTTTTATTTTATGATTTTCATAATTAATTGTTGTAGATCCACCTGTAGGATATATGACCTTTTTTAATAAGCCATAATAACCAAACTGAGAGGATACGCTTTGGTTTGCTCCATTGTAATCAACTTTAAATGGGTCGGTTTCCTTATATATCTGAGGAATAAGATTTCCATTGCTGATACCATTAAAATATCCCCACATATCCCTGCTGAGACTTAGCTTGCTGGGAAAGGAATCTTTATTATAATATTCAAAAAAATATTTTCTTCCCGACTTGTTTTCAATAAGGCTATTTAAGAATACCCGATCGTTTGCTGTTATATCATAATTGAAATCAAAATTTTCAATCAACTGAGATAAAGAATACTTTTTAATGTTTTTCAACAGATAATAATCTCCGTTTCGCTGTTGGTATTCAAATAATATATAATTTCCATTCTGATCATAAATCTTCTTGATCTGCTTACCTGATACTGTTTGATTGGAATCTGCAACAAGCCCCATACTTGGAGGAATAGAATATGTCTGTAAAACACATGATATTGGGCATCCTACACTTCCTGATCCACCGGGGTTCCCATATTTATATTGGTTCCCTTTGGTAAATATCATTGATTGGGATTGTCCAATGACAGAAGTGAAACCAACATCATAATATTCGATATTGATTTCCTTGTTATCCGGGCTTTTTATTTTTGAAAGATACCAAGAGGTGGTGTTTACCAAAGAACCTCCATGATGCTCGCCGGTATTGGTCATAAAGTTTCTTACTTTCTCGGTGGCATCAAAAATATATTCTGTTCCGTTGTCTATAACTTTAAAGCCCGAATTAACCCGTTGTATTTTATATGCTGATTTTTCTAATTGAATAATATCTCCATTTTTTTTAATGATAAATTTTAGGATCTTTCCGTTAAAATTTGCCATATACAAATCTAATTCAGAATCAAAATTGTCATCCTTACACAAATTAAGATAGTTTATTACAGTAGGGTTATTTAATCCTAATGTAACAATATCAGGAGTTTCAATATTTCCCGAAGTGTTCAATTCATCAGGTAAATCTCTGATAACTCTGGTAATTATCCCTGCGTGAATAAACCGCCATCCTAAGCCAACAGAACCGTTGGTATCATCCACTTTTATCCCGTTGGAAGAATAATTTAGAAAAATAGGTAAATTAATATCTGCTGATGAAAGTGATGTAATGGGAATATCAATATTGGGACTTCCTGTAAACATACCTACAGGTATATTACCATATGTTCCAAATTTAAAAGATTCCGGTGTTGGAGGAAATATAGCAGGTACATTTTTTCCTGCTTCATTTGTTGGGTTCACTTGTGTATTTGATTGTGCCATGATATTGCACACCGTTAAAATCCCCAAAGTGATAGTTATTTTTTTCATTTGTGTTTTATTTCTTAATCAATTTCGCGTTAGCAGTTTTATTGTTATCCGTTTTTATCGTCACCAGATATGCTCCCTGACTCAGGGGCTGGGTATTGATCTTTGTAACCTTATTTCTGGTTTTCAGGCTTTCCAGCTGTCTTCCTGACATATCGTACAAGAGAATATCCGCTTCCTTAAATTCATACCCGATCTCCACATAAGTATAATCCGATACAGGATTCGGATACACCCTGATCCCCTGCTTCTCGATCAGCTGATCCACCTGCTTATCCCCAAGCTTTACAATCTTCCAGTTCTCCTTACCTAACTCCTCACCACTGGTTCCTGCCAGTACAATAGAGCCGTCCCTGTTAAGCTTTATATCAGACAGCCTTTCCTCCCTCTTCCTGGATTCACCCTTCACATGCTTTCGCCACTGCTCCTCTCCCTGCTCATTCAGATACAGCATCCAGAAGGTCTCATCATCATGCTCTATCCTTCCCTCTGCCTGAGTATAGCCGCCCAGTAAGATCCCTGTAGTCAGATCTTTATTGCTTTCCTCCTCCTGCTTATTGATCACACTCATCCCCATCAGGATATCCCTGTTCTTAAAGCTGTAGGATTTCTGCCAAAGTTCATTTCCTTTTTCATCCAGGGATATCAGCCAAAGATCCGTACCTTCTTCAATGCCCACCGACTTATTCCCTGACCTTTCCGATCTGGATTCCCCTCCGATGATAAAACCTGTAGAGGTAAGGGCCATTGTTCTCAGATGATCATCTTCCTTTCCACCATAGTTCCTTTCCCATTCCACCTTTCCGTCCTTACTAAGCTTTATGATCCAGTAATCCCCCTCACCGTAATTCTCAGTCTTCTTTGAGCCTCCCTCACCGCTCCTGGAGTAAATCCCCAGCAGGGCTCCTCCATCCTTTGTGGGGATCATCCTTTCCACCTCATCCAAACCCTTTCCGCCCAGAATAACCTGTGAGAGCTCCTTTCCATCCTTATCCAGCTTTATGATCCATACATCCTTTGAACCATACCCCTTAGAAGTGTTCTGAACATTTCCGGCCACAAAAAATCCCAGCTCCGTGGTCTGGATCACGGCCTTTGCTTCCTCATCGGAGGCTGTTCCCAGGGTTTTCTGCCACAGTTCATCTCCCAGCTCATTGAGCCTGATCAGCCATATATCCGATCCGCCTTTGGACTCGTCTTTCTTATCCAGTCCCTTTCCTGAAAAGGAGGTTCCTGCCAGCAGGAATCCTCCTTCCCGGGTGGCTACCGCTGCCGAGAGAAAGTCATGGTTCTGTCCTGAGAAATACCTTTC
>NZ_JBGCUR010000056.1:0-5597 GCF_041361455.1 Chryseobacterium gossypii
AAAAAAACCTCATACATGGCTGTATGAGGTTTATTATAAAAACTGGCGGTGACCTACTCTCCCGCGTTAGCAGTACCATCGGCGCTGGTGGGCTTAACTTCTGTGTTCGGAATGGGAACAGGTGAGCCCCACCGCTAAAACCACCCTAAAGAAGGTATATAGCTGTAGACAGTAGGCTATAAGCTTGAGGCTTACAGCGTAAAGCATACTGCTTTTTAATCGATAAAAACTTTCACAAAGACAAAACCTTCTACGCACTTATAAGGCTCATTTAATATCCAATAGGCTATAAATCTACGGGTAATTAGTACTACTCGGCTATGCTGTTACCAACTTTACACCTGTAGCCTATCAACGTGGTCATCTCCCACGACCCTTAAAAGATGTCTCATCTTGAGGCGAGTTTCACACTTATATGCTTTCAGTGTTTATCTCTTCCAAACATAGCTACTCAGCGGTGCACCTGGCGGTACAACTGATACACCAGAGGTTTGTTCAATTCGGTCCTCTCGTACTAGAATCAAGCCCTCTCAAACATCTAACGCCCGCAATAGATAGAGACCGAACTGTCTCACGACGTTCTGAACCCAGCTCGCGTGCCACTTTAATGGGCGAACAGCCCAACCCTTGGGACCTTCTCCAGCCCCAGGATGTGACGAGCCGACATCGAGGTGCCGAACCTCCCCGTCGATGTGAGCTCTTGGGGGAGACTAGCCTGTTATCCCCGGAGTACCTTTTATCCTATGAGCGATGGCCCTTCCATGCGGAACCACCGGATCACTATGTCCTGCTTTCGCACCTGATCGACTTGTTGGTCTCACAGTCAAGCACCCTTATGCCATTACACTCTACGCACGGTTACCAAGCGTGCTGAGGGTACCTTTGAAAGCCTCCGTTACTCTTTTGGAGGCGACCACCCCAGTCAAACTACCCACCACGCAATGTCCTTCTTTAAGAAGTTAGGCTCCAAGTAAGCAAAGGGTGGTATTTCAACGTCGGCTCCACCAACACTAGCGTGCCGGCTTCAAAGCCTCCCACCTATCCTACACATTGCTTACTCAAAGTCAATACGAAGTTATAGTAAAGGTTCACAGGGTCTTTTCGTCCCATTGCGGGTAATCGGCATCTTCACCGATACTACAATTTCACCGAGCTCGTGGCTGAGACAGTGCCCAGATCGTTACACCATTCGTGCAGGTCGGAACTTACCCGACAAGGAATTTCGCTACCTTAGGACCGTTATAGTTACGGCCGCCGTTTACTGGGGCTTCAGTCAAACGCTTCGGTTACCCTAACGCCCTTCCTTAACCTTCCAGCACCGGGCAGGTGTCAGACCCTATACAGCATCTTTCGATTTAGCAGAGTCCTGTGTTTTTGATAAACAGTCGCCTGGGCCTCTTCACTGCGGCCTCCCCGGAGGGAGGCGTCTCTTATTCCGAAGTTACGAGACTATTTTGCCTAGTTCCTTAGCCACGACTCACTCGAGCACCTTAGGATTCTCTCCTCGACTACCTGTGTCGGTTTTGGTACGGGTTGCTTCACTTCGGCTTTTCTTGGATCCAAGTTCACTACAACAGCTTCGCCCGAAGGCTAAGCCTTGACACTTCCGTCCGTCTTCAGTAGCTACATCGAACCGTCCCCTTTTATCGTGAGCAAGTCAGGGAATATTAACCCTGTGTCCATCCACTTCCCCTTTCGGGTGCGCGTTAGGTCCCGACTAACCCTCAGCTGATTAGCATGGCTGAGGAAACCTTAGTCTTTCGGTGAGGGGGTTTCTCGCCCCCTTTATCGTTACTTATGCCTACATTTTCTTTTCTATAAGCTCCACAATACCTCACAGTAATGCTTCTACGCCGATAGAATGCTCTCCTACCGATTAATTTAATTAATCCCATAGCTTCGGTAATATGCTTATGCCCGATTATTATCCATGCCGGACCGCTCGACTAGTGAGCTGTTACGCACTCTTTAAATGAATGGCTGCTTCCAAGCCAACATCCTAGCTGTCAATGCAGTCCAACCGCGTTGCTTCAACTTAGCATATATTTGGGGACCTTAGCTGATGGTCCGGGTTCTTTCCCTCTCGGACATGGACCTTAGCACCCATGCCCTCACTGCCGACCAACATTTATTAGCATTCGGAGTTTGTCAGGAATTGGTAGGCGGTGAAACCCCCGCATCCAATCAGTAGCTCTACCTCTAATAAACTTTAATCGACGCTGCACCTAAATGCATTTCGGAGAGTACGAGCTATCTCCCAGTTTGATTGGCCTTTCACCCCTACCCACAGGTCATCCGAAGACTTTTCAACGTCAACCGGTTCGGTCCTCCACTCTGTGTTACCAGAGCTTCAACCTGCCCATGGGTAGATCACAAGGTTTCGCGTCTAATCCTACTAACTATGCGCCCTATTCAGACTCGCTTTCGCTCCGGCTCCGGACCTTAAGTCCTTAACCTCGCTAGTAAAATTAACTCGTAGGCTCATTATGCAAAAGGCACGCCGTCACCCAACTTGTGGGCTCCGACCGCTTGTAGGCGTACGGTTTCAGGTTCTGTTTCACCCTTCTATTCGAAGTGCTTTTCACCTTTCCTTCACAGTACTTGTTCACTATCGGTCTTTCAGGAGTATTTAGCCTTGGAGGATGGTCCCCCCATATTCAGACAGGATTTCACGTGTCCCGCCCTACTCTTTTATCACTCAAATATGCCTTTCATATACGGGGCTATCACCCTCTATGGCTGCACTTTCCAGTACATTCTATTAAACATATAAAAGCTTTTGGGCTAATCCGCTTTCGCTCGCCACTACTTACGGAATCTCTTCGATTTCTTTTCCTCCGGGTACTTAGATGTTTCAGTTCTCCGGGTTTGCTCCTCTTGCGAGGTGACATGTCTTCAACATGCCGGGTTGCCCCATTCGGATATCTACGGATCTATTCGTGTGTGCCAATCCCCGTAGCTTTTCGCAGCTTACCACGTCCTTCGTCGCCTCTGAAAGCCTAGGCATCCGCCATACGCCCTTAACGATTTCTTTCCTATTTTTGGTTACTCAAGCACTTATAAGTGCTCGGTTTTCTCTTTGTGATGTCTTTACCGTTAATGTCAATGATCTTTTTTTTCTTCTTCTTGGTTTAGTAAACAATTGTTGTTTTTGGCTCCAATCGTCACTTTTAAACTAAACCGCAAAAACTGTGGAGAATAAGGGAGTCGAACCCTTGACCTCCTGCGTGCAAGGCAGGCGCTCTAGCCAGCTGAGCTAATTCCCCTCTAGGTGCTGTACGCTATAGGCCAGAAGCTTAAGGCTAAATGCCTGCTGCTTTAAGCTTAATGCTTACCGCTTTAATTAGTAGTCTCGGGCAGGCTCGAACTGCCGACCTCTACATTATCAGTGTAGCGCTCTAACCAGCTGAGCTACGAGACTTTTTTAGACTTGCAGATTAAAAATAACAAGATACCAAACCATAATGGCTCCTTTATCTATTCTTTTCATCTTCCTTGTCGTCTCAATCCCTTTTACTAATTTCTAGTGGGTGTATATCTTTTTTCCAACCAAACAAAAAACTAAAGCTTAAACTTTAAGTAAGTGTTGTACCGAAGTACTTTTTTTTTATCGTCTTATAGACGCTCTAAAATGAGATGTTCCAGCCGCACCTTCCGGTACGGCTACCTTGTTACGACTTAGCCCTAGTTACCTGTTTTACCCTAGGCAGCTCCTTTTACGGTCACCGACTTCAGGTACCCCAGACTTCCATGGCTTGACGGGCGGTGTGTACAAGGCCCGGGAACGTATTCACCGCGCCATGGCTGATGCGCGATTACTAGCGATTCCAGCTTCATAGAGTCGAGTTGCAGACTCCAATCCGAACTGAGACCGGCTTTCGAGATTCGCATCACATCACTGTGTAGCTGCCCTCTGTACCGGCCATTGTATTACGTGTGTGGCCCAAGGCGTAAGGGCCGTGATGATTTGACGTCATCCCCACCTTCCTCTCTACTTGCGTAGGCAGTCTCACTAGAGTCCCCAACTTAATGATGGCAACTAGTGACAGGGGTTGCGCTCGTTGCAGGACTTAACCTAACACCTCACGGCACGAGCTGACGACAACCATGCAGCACCTTGAAAATTGCCCGAAGGAGGATCTATTTCTAAATCTGTCAATTCCCATTTAAGCCTTGGTAAGGTTCCTCGCGTATCATCGAATTAAACCACATAATCCACCGCTTGTGCGGGCCCCCGTCAATTCCTTTGAGTTTCAAACTTGCGTTCGTACTCCCCAGGTGGCTAACTTATCACTTTCGCTTAGTCTCTGAAACTTGCGCCCCAAAAACGAGTTAGCATCGTTTACAGCGTGGACTACCAGGGTATCTAATCCTGTTCGCTCCCCACGCTTTCGTCCATCAGCGTCAGTTAAGACTTAGTAACCTGCCTTCGCAATCGGTGTTCTAAGTAATATCTATGCATTTCACCGCTACACTACTTATTCCAGCTACTTCAACCTTACTCAAGACATGCAGTATCAATGGCAGTTTCATAGTTAAGCTATGAGATTTCACCACTGACTTACACATCAGCCTACGGACCCTTTAAACCCAATAAATCCGGATAACGCTCGCACCCTCCGTATTACCGCGGCTGCTGGCACGGAGTTAGCCGGTGCTTATTCGTACAGTACCTTCAGCCAGATACACGTATCTGGGTTTATCCCTGTACAAAAGAAGTTTACAACCCATAGGGCCGTCATCCTTCACGCGGGATGGCTGGATCAGGCTCTCACCCATTGTCCAATATTCCTCACTGCTGCCTCCCGTAGGAGTCTGGTCCGTGTCTCAGTACCAGTGTGGGGGATCACCCTCTCAGGCCCCCTAAAGATCATCGACTTGGTGAGCCGTTACCTCACCAACTATCTAATCTTGCGCGTGCCCATCTCTATCCACCGGAGTTTTCAATATCAAGTGATGCCACTTAATATATTATGGGGTATTAATCTCCCTTTCGAAAGGCTATCCCCCAGATAAAGGCAGGTTGCACACGTGTTCCGCACCCGTACGCCGCTCTCAAGTCCCCGAAGAGACTCTACCGCTCGGCTTGCATGTGTTAGGCCTCCCGCTAGCGTTCATCCTGAGCCAGGATCAAACTCTCCATTGTATGTTTGTCTGACTCACTCAAAGTTCTTTAACGCTTTAGTTTTTCCTTACTTGGTTGTATTTTTTATTTCAATGATCTCTATTCTTCCGCTAACCGATAAACTCTCTCTTTAAGCTCATTCATCCGATTTGCGAGTGCAAAAGTAAAACTTTATTTTAACCTGACCAAATGTTTGAAAGAAAAATTTTAAAGTTTTTTTTTCTTAACCCTTAATCCTCTCCTCAAACATCCCGCCTTCTTCTGCGCTCCCAATTATTGGGACTGCAAAGATACTAATATTTTTAACTCTCACAACTTTTAATCCTAAAAATTTTAAAAGTTTTTATATCCCGTATCTCTTAAATAAAGCCCGCTTAATGATTTAAAAGCTCTCCTGCGCTACTGATTAACTCCCGTTTTTCAGTGCCGCAAAGATAGAACCTTATTCTTCTATCATCCAAATTTATTTAAC
>NZ_JBGCUR010000057.1:0-4633 GCF_041361455.1 Chryseobacterium gossypii
TGATCATACTTGGTAAAGATCCATTGTTTGGAAGCTCCAAGATTGGCATCCTGGGCCATCACCAGACGGTCCTGCTTGTCATACACCATATATTCCCAGCCTTTCCCGGGAAGCCTTTTTTCTACTAACCTGTTTCTGCCATCATAACGGTACTGGTAAAAGTTTCCATTTAAAAAGTTATCGGCAAACTGTGTGCCTACAGTAGTATTTCTGGCTGAGTAGGAGGCATTGGGAGGCATAACAAATGCCAGCTGGTCATATTCGTTGTATATATAGTAAGTATCTGCATTTTCTGTAGCACTTAATACTTTTCTTACCAGTATAACCTGTCCCTGTCCATTTTTAAATTCTATGGTTTTATTGCCATCTTCATCCGTTACCGTATTTTTGTACAGCTGATTGGCTTTATAATAACCACCAACGGAATTGGCATCATCCGATACTTTCAAAGTGGACTGGGTTCTGCCTTCTACAAAGGTCGTGGTGGTTATATATTTTCTAACTTCTGAAGCGGCATTGGCATCATACCCAAACTGAACAGGCTTGGTGTCCCAGGCATTTCCCATCTGCTTTTGCTGTAATATCCTGTCTAAAGGAGAGTTTTCCAGGATCTTTTCCGAATAGATCTTTTCTGCTCCGTACACTGAGGCAGCATTGCCTAAAGGATTAGGAACAATAGCCCCGTTGAGTGTTGAGGATTGGGGAACAGGCAAATAATCCTTCACCTGCCTTCCAAAAGCATCATATTCGATAGGGGTCACCACATCTTTCCCCTGAGGAGAAGCTTTTACATTCACCACCTGCTTGGGTCTTCCCAAGCCATCATAGTACTGAACCGTTTCTGAGGTTTTAGTAGGTGTGGTTCCGTTATAATCTAAGTAGGTCTTTGTGTAAACATAATTTTCCGTGGGGCTTAGCTGTGCATGAGCTAATCCTGATAATACTAAAGCTCCTGCGGAAATGAGTATTTTTTTCATCGGTTATTAGTTTTTGTAGTTGTATTTGAATTCTTTCAACACTTTCCCGTTCACATCCACTATCTTCTCCAGCCTGTTGGCAGAATCATAAATATAGTTTTCTCTTATTCCGGATGGTGGAGTGATGCTTCTTACTCCAATGAGCGGATCATAAGTGTAAGTAGTTATTTGATATTGGGATAAGCTGCTGCTCTTTCTGAAGTTGTCCAGTGCTGTTAAAAAAGAAGTTTCATCATTATTGGCCAAAGCTGAGGCATCAGTATTGGAAGCATTGACAATACTATCAATAAGAGACTGGGTAATATCAGAAAACTTGGCACCTTCTATTTTAGCAATAGGCTGAGTCTGATTATAGCCCCAGATAATAGTTACAGGAACCCCATTTTTGGTAGTATATTGTTGCAGATTGCCAAAAGCATCATACTTATCATAGCTTACTTCTGTATAACTGGTCCCATTGTTTAAAATATCATAGGATAAAACAGAGCTTGGATACAGATTGGAAAGATTATCATATCTTATTTCTGATTTTGAAGTGATTCTCCCGGAATCGGAAGTGTTTTCTTTCCGAACCGTACTTGTCTCCAATGGAATACCGATCATATTGGCATCAATTAGTCTTTGATTGGATTTTTCATGAGCATACTGATAGCTTGTAATATCTATTTCACCATCTGTTAAACTTTTGGTAATTACCGAAGGATAATCATTGGTATTATAAACCGTATTGCTGGAAATCGTTACAGAACTCTGTACACCATTTTTGTAAAAATATAAAGTTTCCTGTTTCCCTACGGGCAGCGTCATCCCGAATTTTTCAAAATTCTTATATGGAGTGGTCAAAATGATCCCAGGGAAATGGCTGACAAAGTCTGAATAGCCGGAATATTTATAATATTCAGAGATCACATTATTATAAAAGTTATCTTTAATTTTAATACCATCATTTTTTTCGTATTCGGTGCTGGTATAACTTGTAATGGATTCTGACAATAAACGGTTGTCTTCATCATATTTTTTCTCTGAGACCAGTTGCCCTCTTAAATAATCATAATTGGGGACAGGTATTACTGGCATTTGCGCAGAAATAGCCTCATTAGGATAATCAATGGGAGATCTGTAGGTATATACTGTTTTTCCATTCGTTTTGCCTGTATTATCTATCTGTTTTACGGTAATATATTTATATCCGACATCTGCACCTTGGGTTTTCTGAACCGGTAGAATATTGTAATCCGTAGTAGTGTTGAAATTAGCACTATAAGTGATCTGTGGCTCATATACCTTATCTTTATATGAATAAATTTCATTATAATGAAATATTGGCTTTGGAAAAACAAGTGCTCCACTGCTCTTTTGCGCCTGTGTAATATCATGGTAATCATATAGGTATTTCTTGACGAAACTGCTGGTAGCCGGACTATCATAATAAGTGATTTCATTGATTCTTAAGCCTCCACCACTGTAACTATGATCACCATTCGTATTGATTGCTTCTACAAAAACAGTTCTGGTGAAATGTGCGCCGAAATAATTTGATAAAGGCATATTAGGGCCTGATCCACTCTTAGTAAGAGAAGCATAATAGGTACCTGCTTCTAGAGAAATATAGCTATCTTGTTCTGTTACCAGTGGATTGTCTGGATCTATAGGATATGGATTAGAGACTGGACAGGTTGGACATGTAATTTGTTGGTAACCAGGTATTTGTTGAACTTGTATGAATTGATCGCCAACTTTTTTATAAATAGTTAAGGTCCAGTTGTAATATGTTAGGTTCCCAAAGTCAACATGAATATTAACTGTTTGTGGGTTGTCTAATGTAAAAAATTCCTCTTTATAATTTGCGTTGAATTCAGAGAAACTAACCCCAATAGTATAATCCTGAGTTACATATTCTCCGGTAACCTCTTCCATCGCAGAACCGTCAGCTACAGAATTGTAGCTGTAATCATTTTCTCCAAAGTTAAAATCTACTCTTCCCTTTGTAGGATAGATCATGGATTTGAGTACATCTGTAGTAATCCCTCCTTTATAATATCCCCATGGATCTTTATGAAGAAGTGTATTCGATGAGGTGTAATCCAGGCTATATACAGAATTCCCATTATTTGGTGAAATTTTTGTTACTTGCGTCAATAACATTTTCTTCAGTGTTTGTGGCTGCCCCAAAACAGGTTGAAAGTTAGTATTGGAATATTCATAATCCAGCACATATTTATCTGTATAGGAATTGCTTGCGCCTTGACCGATAATATTAACCTGCACTGATTTTAATTTATACAGTTCATTGGAGTTGGTATAATTGGAATCCTGTCTTCCCGCTTCATAGTTGAAATAGACGGTCCCTTTTCCTCTTAAGTCGATACTTGTAAGAAGCTTGGTCTGGGAAGTACTGAACGTAGTCTGTCTTTCATAGGAACCTGGCATATTACCCTCTGGAGAAGGTTGTCCGATAACAGTATTGTTGTATATAACACCGCTCGCCAGTCTGTTTGTTGTTGTAGGCGTTTCTTCAAATTTAACGGTAGAGCTCAGGTCGTAATGAAACATAGCCAGATTCACATCACTCTGATCATTGATCTTTGTTAAATGAAAGGCCGAATAATAATCCCCTGTTTCCCAAGTTGAATTAAGCCCGCCGGTACCAGTTATCAAACCTACTTTTACTGAGCTAGTGCTTTTTCCGGATTTTTCCATGGCGTCAAATATATACTTGACTCCTTTATCATCGATAATGGTAAATGAATTGATAATGCCAGTCGTGTTATCTGTGTTACAGATTATCTGAAGATTGTTTCTGTCTAGTTTATCTGTAGTATAATTTCCGTTGCTGTTTTTTTTAACGATAAACCTACCGGTGTTCCCTGCAAAATTATATTGGTAAAGATCATATTCTGTATCATATTTACCCATAGCCGCATTGAATGCATAATCGTTGATATCAATATTTTCATTGTTGATCAGTTTAGCGGTAGGGTTATTGACTTCATTATAAATGCCATATTTAGTTTTTGGAGGAGAAGATAAAGGAACAGTTCTGTTTTTTTCATCTGGGTTACCTCCTCTCACTGTTCTTGAAATTGTACCACCAGCGATTAAACTCCATCCTAATCCCGTTTCTCCGGATCTGTCATCTGGTTTTGCATTTAATGGATGATACTTCAGTTGTATATTTATACTAACAGCTGAATTACTGGTTGGAAAATTAAATAAAGGAATATTGATATCCGGGATCCCCGTATAATAACTTACAGGGACCTCTTCAAATTTCATCAGGTTATTTGAAGTAGGTGCTGCAGGAAACATTTTATTGATATCACCAATATAGCTTTTACCATTATCTGTAGAGTTCTGGGCTCGAAATGAATTATTTAATGAAGTGAATAATAAAATAATGATTATTGTTGTTCTTTTCATCTTAGTTTATTTCTTAATGATTTTCGCACTTGCGTTTTTATTAGTATCAGTTTTAATGGTCATCAGGTAAGCTCCCTGACTCAGGGGCTGGGTATTGATCTTTGTAACCTTGTTTCTGGTTTTCAGGCTTTCCAGCTGTCTTCCTGACATATCATACAAGAGAATCTCTGCCTCCTTGAAATCATACCCGATCTCCACATAAGTATAATCCGATACAGGATTCGGATACACCCTGA
>NZ_JBGCUR010000058.1:0-4385 GCF_041361455.1 Chryseobacterium gossypii
AAGTAAATGATGGTCAATTATTTTTAAACTTCGCTTAACCCGAACTCAGGTTAAATAAAAAAGAGAAGCAATAATATGCTTCTCTTTTCAGTTATATCAGATTAGATTATTTACTTTTTTCTGTTCCTCTGCTGTTCTGCGAGCCTCTGTTGTTCCTGAGCCTTTTCCATCATTTCCCTCATTCTTTTCTGGAATTTACCTTCCGCTTTCGGCTTTTCTTTATTGGCCTGGATTTGAGCATGGATTTTCTTTTCATCCAATATCCAGTATTTAATCACAAGGATAATTAAAATATTAATGGCATTTGATACAAAATAATACCAAGAAAGACCTGAAGCTGAAGTATTTAAGAAGAATAAAAAGGTGATTGGGAAAATGTACATCAAAACTTTCATATTCGGCATTCCTTCCTGCTGGGGCTGCTGGATGTTTCCTGATGTCATAATGGTATAAATTAAAATTACCACGGTACAGGCAAGAGCGAAGATACTTAAATGATCTCCCAGGAACGGAACTTTGAACGGCAGCTTAATCAGGTCATCATAAGCTGTAAGGTCCTTAGCGAACCAGAAGCCTTGTCCTCTCAGATCAATGAAATTAGGGAAGAAGCGGAACAATGCATAGAAAATAGGGATCTGCACCAAAGCCGGAAGACATCCCGCCATCTGGTTTACTCCTGCTTTCCGGTATACTTCCATTGTTGCCTGTTGCTTTTTCATAGGATCCGCATCCTTTAATCTGGCATTTACCTCGTCTATTTCAGGACGGATAACCCTCATCATAGCACTCAGCTTATGCTGTTTATACATAATCGGAGACAGGATCAGCTTCACAATGATCGTTAAAACGAAAATTGCCCATCCCGCAGTTAATCCCCATGATGCAATAAAGTTATACATAGGAATAAAGAACCCCCGGTTCATCCAACCGATGAAAGACCACCCTAACGGTAAGATTTCATCAAAGTTTTTATCATAGGTTTTCAGCAGTTTCAGATCCAGAGGCATGAAATACCAGGTAAAATCCTGGTTCAGCTCCCCTCCTGCCATCTGAACAAATCCTTCGTAATTAAATTTCTTAAGGTATTCTCCTTCATCAATGGTTTCCTGGTTCCCTTTACTTTGGGTGAATCCGCTTTTGGCTTCAATCACTGAAGAAAAGAACTGCTGCTTTACACCGATCCAGTTTAGTGTTTCTTTTTCTTCATCCATAGTGGTCCTGGCGTCATAATCATAGTCCTTATAATTGTTAAACGCATAAGAGAACTCTGAGTGGGACTGCTCCTGGGCCCTCCCCTTTTCCAGATTTCTTACATTGTAATCCCAGATAAAATCAGCCTTATTATCCGAGGTGATTCCGGAAAGTCCGCGGGTTCTTACTTTAAAATCCACCGTATATTTAGGAAGAAGCGTATAGATAAACTGAATAACGGCACCATTGTAATTAGCTGTCATTGTTATGGTATTTCCGTTCACCGCAGGAGAGAAAATCAAATCTTTGGTATTGATCACTTTTCCCGTTCTGTCTTTGAACTGAAAGCCATAGTTTGAATTGTTTTTATTAATCAGGTAAAGCGGTAAATCTGCCTTGTCGCTTTTCTGATCATATGCTTTATATTGTAAGAGCTCTACTTTAGAAACCTGTCCTCCCAAACTGGAAAATTCCAGCTTCAATTCATTATTTGCCAGGTTGGCCGTCTGAATTGCATTCGGAGTTACATTTGGATTGATATTGCTTGCCTGAGTTTGTTTTACAGCATTTTTAACCTGCTTGGTCTTTTGTTGCTGAGCCTTTAATTGCTCCTCTTTAGACTGCTTATTCTGAAAATAAAACATAAATCCGAAGAGAACCAAACATAAAACCGCAAAACTAATCATTTGACTTCTATCGAGTCCGTTGTTCTGTTGCATTTGATTTTTTATTATAATTAATTTTCCTGTCTGCTACCATTTATAATTAAAATTGAAAGCCGGCAGCTTTTTTGAGCTGCAAAAATACTGTTTTTTTATCAAAACTCTATGGTTTAATATATTACTATATAATAAAACTCAAGCTGATAATAATCAACCTGAGTTTAATGAAAGACGTTTATAATATGCAATTACTTTAATTCTTTTCACAGGCTTTAATGAAAGCCCTGAACAATGGATGAGGTGTGGCTACCGTACTTTTATATTCGGGGTGGTATTGTACTCCTACATAGAACGGATGATCAGGCATTTCAAGTGCTTCAACCAATCCTGTTTCAGGGTTGGTTCCCGTAGCAAGGAAGCCGTTCTTTTCAAATTCGTTCAGATAATCACTATTGAATTCATAACGGTGACGATGTCTTTCAGAAATATTTTTACTTCCGTAAATTTCTGATAATCTGGAACTGTTTTTCAATGTGCATTTCCAAGCTCCGAGACGCATGGTTCCCCCTTTATCCACCACATTTTTCTGTTCCTCCATCAATGAAATCACAGGATGGGCCGTAGAAGTATCAAATTCCATAGAATTGGCTTTTGAATACCCCAGAACATTTCTGGCAAATTCAATCGTCATGATCTGCATTCCCAGGCAGATCCCCAATATCGGTATCCTTTTCTCCCTCGCATATTTTGCAGTGAGAACCTTTCCTTCAATCCCTCTGTCACCAAATCCCGGGGCAATAAGAATGCCGTTCACTCCCTTTAAGGTTTCTTCGATATTTTCTTCAGTGATATCTCCACTATATACCCATCTTATTTTCACTTCTGTCTCCAGATCGGCCCCTGCATGCTTGAAAGCTTCGGCAATAGAGATATAGGAATCCTGAAGCGAGACATATTTTCCTACCAATGCAATTTCTATTGACTTTTTAGGATTCTGGAACTTTTTAAGGAAGCTCTTCCAGTCTTTAAGGTCCGATTCTTTCTCACTTTTGAGATCGAGCCCTTTTAAAACCACATCATCAAAGTTCTGTTTCTGGAGGTAGATCGGCACTTCATAAATCGTGTCCATATCCTTGCATTCAATCACGTTCTCTAATGGAACGTTACAGAACTGTGCCAGTTTAGCTCTTTGGTCCTTGGGAATTTTGTGCTCTGTTCTGCAAACCAGGACATCAGCCATAATTCCGCTTTCCATCAATTGACGAACGGAGTGCTGTGATGGCTTGGTTTTTAATTCCCCGCTTGAAGCCAGATAAGGCAATAAAGTAAGGTGAATCACCATAGAATTTTTCTCTCCCAGTTCCCATTTAAGCTGACGAACGGTTTCAATATAGGGCAAAGATTCAATATCCCCTACAGTTCCGCCGATCTCTGTAATAATGATATCGTAGTTCTGTTTGGAAAGGATTTTGATTCTTCGTTTGATTTCATTGGTAATATGAGGAATTACCTGTACTGTTTTTCCTAAAAAGTCTCCTTTTCTTTCTTTTTCAATTACAGTCTGGTAAATCTTTCCTGTGGTAACGTTATTGTTTTGAGAGGTAGGAGCGTCCAGATAACGCTCATAGTGACCTAAATCCAGATCCGTCTCCGCGCCATCTTCGGTTACGTAGCATTCTCCGTGTTCATAAGGATTCAATGTTCCCGGATCAATATTGATATAAGGATCAAGTTTTTGGATGGTTACATTAAAGCCGCGTGATTTTAGCAGTAATCCCAGAGAAGCAGACACGATTCCTTTTCCCAAAGATGAAGTTACACCTCCTGTTACAAAGATGTATTTTGTATTCTTTTTACTCATTAGATTAGGTTTGTGCAAAGTTAGGGGAAAAAGAGATACAAAGCAATTTTAGTTTCGATCTTAATTTTAGATCCATGAGCGCCCGATCGGAGCTATTACCCCGAGCCTATACTTTATGAAACAGAGTTAAGGATAAGCCAAAGCAATTATTTAATGATGATGCTCGGATGATTTTTTAAAATCTATTTAATATTATTACCAGGAAGAAACCCGTCACTTCGAGTAGCGTATTGAGAAGTATAACAGATCCGGAAATTAAAATAAATTCCTGAAATCTAACTTTTATTAATGATACTGTAATTATTCGTTCCCCGATACAATTTTTTCAAAAATCTGAACAATTGGTCTGTAGTATGATTACCAGAAGAAACTCCGTCTCTTCAAGTAGCGAGAACGAAGTGAAGTGTATAGAGAAGTACAAGATCTGAGACGACTTTTAAACCTCTTTTTAACTCCGATATTTTCAGATATACCATTAGATATTGATTAAAGCTTCTTAAAGAATTTACACAACTTTAATTTAATACGACGCATTTTGTCGTGTGGTATTTATATTCTTGTGGTATATTAATAGAAAGAATAAATTAAATCATTGAATTGTGACTTTTATAAATTACTGAGAAACATTAACTTTACAACCTTAAATTAAAACACAAATATGAAAAAACTCT
>NZ_JBGCUR010000059.1:0-3285 GCF_041361455.1 Chryseobacterium gossypii
ACCTGATGGTGTGACCTTCACAGATACATTCTGTATCAGTCTTCCAAGGCCGTCAAAATACTTTACATTTTCCGCCTTTTTGGAGCAATCCCCGGATAAACAATTTTTTTCGTATATATAATTTTCTGTTGAGCTCAGCCCTGCTTGCGCAAAAAGGAACCCGGACAGCAAAATATTCAGGATTAATAATAGTCTTTTCATTGTTCTAGTTTTTGTAATTGTACTTATACTCCTTCAGGGTAACACCATTCATATCCACTATTTTTTGCAGCCTGTTATCGGCATCATACTGATAAATCTCTCTGATACCGTTTGGAGGAGTCACCGTTGTGGTACCGATAAGGGGATCATAGGTATAGGTGGTGATCTGGAAATTCTGTAAAGAGGAGGTTTTCCTGAAATTGTCCAAAGCCACCAGCAGTAAAGCTTCTTTAGCAGGGTCTGCGGCATCTTCATTGGAGGCATTAACAATCGAAGCAGCCAAAGAGGATACCTGAGCATAGGTTGCTCCTGCTATTCTGGCAATAGGTTTGGTTTTATTATATCCCCAGATAATTGCTGTGGGCACCCCTGTGGAGGAAGTAATCTGGACCGCATTTCCCTTATCATCATACTGATTGATCGTTACCGTGTTAGGAGCCTGGTTGCTGATACCACTTCTCACTAAAGACGTTGGCCTCGTGGAGCTTGCGTTGTCAAATTTCGTCTCGGTCCGTGAGGTCAGTTCACCATCCGTTTTTTCTTCTATAATGACAGGGGTACTTTTTATATTCGCATTGGCAAGGTTAGAGTATCCGGATTCCGGATAGGTGTAAAATACTTCTTTGGTAGTATCATCAAAAACTTTCCGGATAGAGCCCACTTCAAAATTGAATACATTGAAATTGGTCTCTGACTGCTCCTGCACCCTTTGATTGTTATCAAAATACGTGGTGGAGGTGGTTACTATTTTTTTTAGCCAGCCAAACCTGGTATAGGTATTTGACCAAAGCTCATAATCTTCCGCCCCCGGCACATCCTCGAAAGTATAGCCGGATTGTTCTGAGACCAGGAGCTTACCCTGTGCATCATAAACTTCCTTTTTATCCAACAGACCGCTGCTGATAAGATTGTATTGAGGCCAGAACTGCGCATTGCTTCCATTTACGGTATATGGCTGTTTGGGAAAATCGTCAGGGATCTTATAGTAATATTTTACATAGCCATTATTATCGTCAGCATTGGTAATTTTTACATTTTTATAAATAATATAGCTTGAAGCATTAACATCTTCTGTATCAGGGGCAACACTATATCCTACCGAAGTATTGCTGTCGGTAAAGCTGGTATATTCATACTTCGTTGTTTTTACAGGAGTAGCATCCGTCCTGTTGTTATAATATTTAATGCTGGCTATTCTTACACCTATACCCCTCATGCTATTTTTAAATGGTTGCGGGATATGGGCGATTTCAAACAAAGAAACGCCTCCTTTTCCTCCCGAGCCTGTTATCTGCATAGTATAAGTTCCCGGAGGTAAGCTATATTCCGATACGTAATAATTGGCATTGAAGTTTGGGGACTGGCAAGGGTTACCTGTGATAATTGCTCCTCCTGATTTTATAACATACCCTACAGAATAGGGCTGGCTTGGATCCCACATGGGATTATCCGTATATAATTCTTCAGCCACAAACTGTACAAATACTCTTTTATAGACACCGGGAGTGCCGGTAATCGTAAAGGTATAGCTGGTATTATTATTGGTCAGGTGGGTATCATAATTTTCAGCCCAAAACTGGTTCATATACTGTACTTCAGGATCTGTAAACACAATTCCGGAAAGGACGGTATCAAGATAGCTCTGAGCTGTCCTGTCAATATAGATTTGGTTTTGTTCAAAATTGTACTCCACTACACCGCCTGAAGGATTGATTACTCTTTTCAGGATTCCGCTCATCCCTATCTGTGGGGTTCCCGTATATAGTCCGGGACACAAAAGATTAGGATCTGTTCCCAAAGACGGAAGGCCTGTTCCTGCTGCATCGCCATACTCAAATTCCGTGGTTTCGGAAACCGTATTGTTTCGGTTAAGTTTTTTGAGCTTTAACAAGCTTCTGGGATAAAAGGAAGAATATTCAAAATTATATCCCGAAATTAAATGGCCGTAATGATCTTTTAATAGCACGCTCTGGACCTGGTAAGGGTCTGTCATTGAATTTTCTAATGCAGGGTCATATAAGTAATTCAGTTCTATCTTCCCGAACCCCGGGCTGGAAATGGTTTTTAGCTTGCAGGTTTCATAGGCTACAATACTTGTATTATATTTATATCTGGTATCCTTCTGATAGGTGAAAGCAGCAAGCTCTACTCCGTTAGGGTCCAGTATCTGGGTTAAAAAAAATGCAGATTTATATACCTTTCCTCCGGACAAATAGATGTTACGCTCCTGATTGCTCCGGCTATAATCATTAAAAATATACTTTATTCCTCTGGTATCGGTAATGGTAAAAGAACTGATGATAAGAGTCGCGGTATTTGCATCCCGGGTATATTCCAGTTTAATTTTGTTGGAGGTAAGGTTTACCAGTTTAAACGTATTGTTATCTATATCCCTTACAAACCTGAAGCGTCCGGAAATGCCAGGCAGGTTATAGTAATAGATGTCATCAAAAGTATTCTTATAATAATTGCTGCCTGAAGCATTGTCATACAGCTCATCAATATCATTGGTAATACTTCTTGAAATCACGCCTCCCGCGAATAAGGTCCAGCCTCTTCCTACCTGACTGATCGGTTCGGATTCCGAAACATTCATCGGGTTATAAGAAAGGGCAATATTCAAATTAAGGTCACCATTATAGGATGGTAATCCTAATAACGGGAAAGAAATATCCGGAATACCGGTTGCCGTAGCAATCGGTGTATTGGTATAGGTTGCCAGTGAGGAAACGGAAGGTACCGGTTTAGGCAAGTCCCCAAAATTTACGCTATTTTGAGCCTGTATTGTTGAGAAAAACAATCCTGATATCCCCAGGCTCAATATTTTAATTAGTCTTTTCATCTCAGTTTATTTCTTAATCAGTTTCGCGTTAGCAGTTTTATTGTTATCCGTTTTTATGGTCACCAGGTATGCTCCCTGACTCAGGGGCTGGGTATTGATCTTTGTAATCTTATTTCTGGTTTTCAGGCTTTCCAGCTGTCTTCCTGACATATCGTACAAGAGGATCTCTGCCTCCTTGAAATCATAGCCGATCTCCACATAAGTATAATCCGATACAGGATTCGGATACACCCTGATCCCCT